>JAHWJV010000579.1 GCA_019348265.1 Gemmatimonadota bacterium | reverse complement strand
TCGACGACGCCCGGCAGGGGCAGGGCCCCACGCTCGTGGAGGCGTTCACCTACCGCATGGGTGCGCACACGACCTCGGACGACCCGACCCGCTATCGCCTCGCCAGCGAGCTCGAGGCATGGAAGCTCAAGGACCCGCTCGAGCGGATGAAGTCCTTCCTCTACAAGCAGCAGCTCGTCGACGCCGACTTCTTCGCCGAGCTCGACGCCGAGTCCGACGCGCTCGCCGCCCGCATCCGCAAGGGCTGTCTCGGGATGCCCGACCCCGACCCGCTGTCGATCTTCGACGACGTCTACGCCGAGACGACCCCGCTGCTGCGCGAGCAGCGCGAGGCGCACGGGCGCTACCTCGCCGGCTTCGCGGCCGACCGGACGGAGCGGTGATGGCGCTGCTGACGATGGCCAAGGCGCTCAACGAGGGGCTGCGGGCTGCGATGGACGCCGACCCGAAGGTCGTGCTCATGGGTGAGGACATCGGCAAGCTCGGCGGGGTGTTCCGGGTCACCGACGGGCTGCAGAAGGACTTCGGCGAGGCCCGGGTGTTCGACACCCCGCTGGCCGAGTCCGGTATCGTCGGCACGGCGATCGGCCTGGCGCTGCGGGGTTATCGGCCGGTGTGCGAGATCCAGTTCGATGGGTTCATCTACCCCGCGTACGACCAGATCGTCAGCCAGCTCGCGAAGATCCACGCCCGCAGCAAGGGCAGCGTGCGGATGCCGGTGACGATCCGGGTGCCCTTCGGCGGCGGCATCGGTGCGGTCGAGCACCACAGCGAGAGCCCGGAGGCCTACTTCGCGCACACCGCCGGCCTGAAGGTGGTCGCCTGCTCCAACCCGCTCGACGCGCACGTCATGATCCAGCAGGCGATCGCCAGCGACGACCCGGTGCTGTTCTTCGAGCCCAAGCGCCGCTACTGGGAGAAGGCCGACGTCGACACCACGATGACGCCGGACCCGCTGTGGAACGCCCGCGTCGTGCGCGAGGGCACCGACGCGACGCTCATCGCGTACGGCCCGATGGTCAAGACGTGCATGGACGCGGCCACCGCCGCGGAGGAGGACGGCCGCAGCCTCGAGGTGGTCGACCTGCGGTCGCTGTCGCCGCTGGACTTCCCGACCGTGCTCGCGTCGGTCCGCCGCACCGGGCGGGCGATCGTCGTGCACGAGGCGCCGTCCTACGTCGGCCTGGGCGCGGAGATCGCCGCGCGCCTGTCCGAGGAGCTCTACTACGAGATGGAGGCTCCGGTGCTGCGCGTCGCCGGCTTCGACACCCCCTACCCGCCGTCGCGGGTGGAGGAGGAGTACCTGCCGGACCTCGACCGGGTCCTGCACGCCGTCGACCGCAGCCTGGGGTACTGATGTCGCGCCTGAAGCAGTTCAAGCTGCCCGACCTCGGCGAGGGGCTCACCGAGGGCGAGATCCTGCAGTGGATGGTCGCGCCCGGCGACCAGGTGAAGCTCAACCAGGTCATCGTCGAGGTGGAGACCGCCAAGGCCGCCGTCGAGGTGCCGTCGCCGTTCGCCGGCGTCGTGACCGAGATCCACCACCAGGCCGGCGAGACCGTCGACGTCGGGTCGCCGATCATCACCTTCGACACCGACCCGACGGCCGGGCCGCTCGAGGGCGCCGCCGGCAACGCCGCGGCCGGTGCCGCCGCGAATCCGGTCGAATCCGCCGCGCCCAAGGACACCGAGGCCGTCGGCTCGCAGGCCGACGTCGTCGCCGACACGCTGCCACGTCCGGAGGCCGACGCCGCCGGCGCGCAGGGCGCGCTGATCGGCGAGGTCGGGCCGGGCGGTCGTACGGCCACCCTCGTCGGCTACGGACCCAAGTCGGTGACGGCCAAGCGACGGCCCCGCACCGACACCTCGGCGGCTCCCGCTGCCGAGCCGGCTGCTCCCGCGCCCAAGCGGGTGTCGGCGGCCCAGGTCGGCGAGACGGCCGCCGCGCGCTCCGGCAGCACCTCGGTGCTGGCCAAGCCGCCGGTGCGCAAGCTGGCCAAGGAGCTGGGCGTCGAGCTTTCCGCCCTCACCGGCACCGGTACGGGCGGGGCCATCCGCCGCGCTGATGTGGAGGCGGCCGCCAGGAGCGTCGCGAACCCGTACGACGCAGCGCTGCGCGAGA
>JAHWJV010000578.1 GCA_019348265.1 Gemmatimonadota bacterium | reverse complement strand
AGCACGTCCACGATCTTTCCCTTCCCTTCGTCTCCCCATTGGGAGCCGACGATTACGACGCAGCTATGGGTCATGAAAGGCTATCAGCTATCGGCTATCGGCTATCAGTTGCCGGTCGAACCCGACGGACCGGACTAACAGCCACAAAAAAAGCGGCCCCGCCGAGTGGTGGGACCGCCGCTTGGGTATCCTATGGCGAATTTAGGAGCGGCCTGAGCCGCTGTCAATCGGAAGGCTGCGAAGGTGATGCCTCTCGATGAGGCGCGGGGATATCCTCGCTCGACCTTAAGCTCGGCCTCCGGATGATGGTCAAGTATTCGGGGAGGACGGTGGTCCGAGTCGTCGCATTGACGGTCGTGATAGCGCTCAGCGCTGCGGACGGATGCGGAGTGCTCATCAGGAGCCGAGTGCATTCCGAGTTCGACACCGACGGCGCGCCACCTTTCGGCTGTGAAGGGTGGCGCGCCGTAGATCACGCATGCGTGCGAGCAGAACGGAAGCTCACCCGCTCGCCAGGCCGTGCTGCTGCCGCCGGAAGCAGCCGTACACCGCGGGGAGAATCGCCCAGAACCCTGACACCGGCATCACCACGATGCCCAGCGCGGTGAGCGCCAGCAGGCTGGGGGCCAGGCCGGAGGGAAAGGGCGTGCGTCCGCTCGTCTCCGCCCAATCGACCATGTAGCCCACCAGCATCATCAGCAAGCCCGAGATGATGAACCAGAACGCGAGACTCCGGGCCGGATCCATGCCGGTGCTGTTCCACACTCCGGTGGAGATCATCGCCGCGAGCGGGATCGTGTACATGTACACCCCCAGCGCGTTGTGCAGCACGCCTACCGCGAACAGCCATCTCCCGATCCACCGCTGCATCAGCATCTCCGATCGTGCGGGTACCCCGTCCCCTGGTAGTCACCAGGGCGAAACACGGGCCAGCCGGCGAGAGGCGTGGCTACCGGCGAAGCACTGCAGGGACACCGAGCCAGCGCGGGACCTCGGCTGAGTACACAGCCCACTCCTCGCCGTGGGTACGCGCGAGCCAGCGTTCCTCGCCCAGGCACACCCGCAGGTGGAAGGCGATGGCAACGGCACCGGCGTACATCCAGAGTCCCACCGATGCGAACGCACCCAACCCACCAGGATGAGCAAAACCGAAACGTACATCGGGTTGCGAGAGAATCGGTACAGCCCGATCACGACGAGCCTTTCCGGAGGGGCCCACGGGGCCAGGGTGCCGCGGCCCGCCATGTAAAAGTCTCGGACACACCAAAGAAGGGCCGCCGTGCCAGCAGCGAGCAGCGGGAGGCCCCTCGCATCGAGCGGCACCGAACGCGGCCTCACGAGCCACGGAACCGCGTAGGCGACGACGCCGGGAAGCGCCAGAAAGGCGGCCGCCGCGCGCGCGGCCTGGCGCGGCAGGGTGACGCGGTCCCGGCGCCCCCACCCGAGGACGACGCGGCCGGGGGTCGGGCCGCCCAGCTGCGGGCCGCTGTCGAGCAGCGCGCGCAGCGTCGAGAACAGCTCCGGCGTCGTCGCGATCGCCTGCAGGTCCGACAGCGCGACGGGCGCCGGGACCGCCCACGGCCGCGGCGTGAACTGCGGCAGCAGCGCAGTCCGCCCTGCTGCCGTGCCGGCGAGCACCGGCAGGGCCGGGCGCAGGGCGTTGACCAGCACGAACGACGCCTGCACGGAGGCGCCGAAGACGGCCTTCTCCGCTGCGTTCCAGAAGCCGCCCGGGTCGAGGGCGACGACGTGGCGCCCGACGCCCTGCCGGGCGAGCTCGAGCACCATGCGCGCGCCCATGGAGCTGCCGACCAGGTCGGCCTCGTTCAGTCCCTCGTCGACCAGGTGCTGCTGCAGCGCATCGACCAGCCGGTCGAAGGTCAGGTCGCCGTCCAGCGGCGGCGTCGCTCCGTGCCCCGGCAGGTCCATCGCGACCACCTCGCGGGTCGGCGTCAGGCCGGCCAGCAGCGGCCGCCACGACTCGCGACGGGCGCCCAGTCCGTGCACCAGCACCAGCGGCGGGCCGCTGCCCTGCCTCGTGGTCTGCATCGTGCGGACGCTAGTGCGCGGGTGCCGGTCGCGCCTCTCGGAGCGTGAGCGCCGTCCGCCGCCGCAAGATCGTGGGAAGC
>JAHWJV010000577.1 GCA_019348265.1 Gemmatimonadota bacterium | reverse complement strand
TCCGCCTTCCCGCAGCGCGCCAGGTAGCCCATCAGGCCGCCCGCGAAGGCGTCACCCGCACCCGTAGGGTCGAAGACCTCGTCTAGCGGGAAGCCGGGGGCGAAGAAAACCGAGTCCGGGGTGAAGAGGATCGCGCCGTGCTCGCCCTTCTTGATGATGACGTAGCGCGGCCCGCGCGCCTGAATCCATCGAGCGGCGCGGGCGAGGTTGAAGTCTCCGGAAAGCTCGCGAGCCTCGGAGTCGTTCACGAGCAGGAGGTCGACTTCTTTGAGGAGCTCGAGGAGCGTGTCGCGCTTGCCTCCGATCCAGAAGTTCATGGTGTCGCACGCGACCAATCGCGGCTTCTGGATCTGCTTCAGCACATCGATCTGCAGCTCGGGATCGATGTTGCCGAGGAAGACCCACTCCGTGTCGCCGAAGCTGTCCGGGATCCGCGGCGCGAAGTCGGCGAAGACGCCGAGCCGGGTCTCCAGCGTCTCGCGCGACGAGAGGTCGTAGTTGTAGACCCCCGCCCAGCGGAAGCTCTTGCCCGCGGCCTTTTCCAGGCCGGAGAGGTCCACCTCTCGCTCTGCGAGGAAATCCAGCGAACCGGCTGGGAAGTCGTCGCCGATCACGCCGACGAGGCGAACGGGGCAGAACCATGAGGCGGCCGCCGCGAAGAAGGTGGCGGATCCACCCAGCGCGTCCTGTGCCCGGCCAAAGGGCGTTTCCACGGTGTCCAGGGCGACGCTCCCAACGACGAGAAGAGACATGTTGGCGGTTGGGGAATGGCGAAAGATTACGCCGGCTCCGCTTCCCGGTCCATGCGCTCGGGAGCGCTGACGCCGAGAATGGCGAGGCCGTTCGCGAGGACGATCTGAATGGCGCGCACCAGCACCAGGCGCGCGCGGCTCAGCGGCTCCGGTACTTCAATCCCGACCACCCGTAGCTCGGGGTTCAGATTGCCGGAATGGTACCAGGAATTCACCGCTCCCGCCACCTCCTCCAGGTACTCGCAAACCGAGTGCGGCGCGTGCCGCTCTGCCGCCATCGTGACGACCTCCGGGAAGCGCAGCAGCAGCTTGATCAGGTCGAGCTCCCCCGCGTCCGCGAGGAGCGAAAGCTCCGCGGAATCGGCACCCAGCTCTTGCGGACGCTCGACGCCGGCGCGCCGGAAGATCGCGGCCATCCGGGCGTGGGCGTACTGCACCTTGTACATCGGGTTCTTGTCCGACTGATCGAGCGCGAGATCCAGGTCGAAGGTGAGCTGGGCGTCCGCGCGCCGCATCAGGAAGAAGTAGCGCGTCACGTCCACGCCGACCTCGTCGAACAGATCGCGGAGCGTGACGTAGCTCCCCGCTCGCTTGGAGAATTTCACCTCCTGCCCCCCCCGCATTACCAGAACCATCTGGTGGAGGACGTACTCGGGGTAGCCCTCGGGGAGCCCGAGAGCGCGCAGTCCGGCGCGCACCCGCGCAATCGTTCCGTGGTGGTCGGAGCCCTGCACGTCGATCGCCCGGCTGAAGCCGCGCTCCCACTTGGTCATGTGGTAGGCGACGTCTGGCAGGAAGTACGTGGGATGGCCGGTGCCCTTCACCATCACCCGGTCCTTGTCGTCCCCGAACTCGGTGGTGCGCAGCCAGAGCGCTCCGTCCTTCTCGTAGGCCAGCCCCGTTTCGCGAAGACGGCGGATCGTATCCTCGACGCGGCCGTCGTCGTACAGGGACGACTCGAGGAAGAAGTGGTCGAAGTGTACGCGGAAGTCGTCCAGGTCGCGGTTCTGCTCGGCGCGCAGCACCCGCACGGCGAACACGCGCATGGCATCGAGTGCTTCCGCCGTGTCGTCCCGCAGGAAGCGCTCGCCCAGATCAGCCACGAGCTGATTGGCGATGTCCGTCACGTATGCGCCGTGGTAGCCGTCCTCTGGGACCGGTATGTCGTTGCCGATCGCCTGCTGGTACCGCGCCCAGACGCTGCGGGTGAGCCGCGCGATCTGCTCGCCCGCGTCGTTGTAGTAGTACTCGCGCTGCACCCGCCATCCGGTCCAGGTCAGTAGCTCCGAGATGGCATCGCCCAGCGCCGCCTGCCGGCCGTGGCCGATGTGCAGCGGGCCGGTCGGGTTGGCGGAGACGAACTCGACGACGACGGCCGCGCCGTTGCCTGCCTCCGAGCGGCCG
>JAHWJV010000576.1 GCA_019348265.1 Gemmatimonadota bacterium | reverse complement strand
GATGCGCAGCACCTCGCCAGGCGGGTAGAGGGTGCGCCAGCTCTGGCCAACGAGCTGGTCGGGGCTGTCGTAGCCGAAGGTTCGTGCCTTGGCCTGGTTCACGTACTCGAAAAGACCGTTGCTCGCGATGACGCAGATGCCGTCCATGCTCGCGTCCAGGGCCGCCGTGGTTCGGTGCAACGCGGCCTCCTGGCGCTTCCGTTCGGTGATGTCCTGGCTGGTCCCCACCACGCGAACCGCTTCGCCCGCGCCATTCGTGATCACCTCGCCCCGGCTGTCCATCACCCGGACCTCACCGTCGGGGCGAACGATCCGGTACTCGTGCTGGAACGGTCCCGGGAACCGGATGGCCGCCTGGGTGGCGTCCGCCACTCTCGCCCGGTCATCGGGGTGAGTAGATGCCCTGACGGCCTCGCAGGTGGGAACGAAGTTCTGGGGCTCGTATCCCCACAGGCGGAAGTGCTCGTCCGACCAGCTGACCGCATTCGTTTCCAGGTCCCACTCCCAGCTCCCCAGATGCGCCACCCGCTGGGCTTCGGCCAGGCGTCTCCGCTCCCGATAGAGCAGCTCCTCCTCCTGCTTCCGCTCCGTGATGTCGAACGAGATCCCGATGATGGCCTGCACGGCGCCCGTGGCGTCCAGAACCGGGGTGTCACTGACCCAGGCCGGGAACTCCGTGCCGTCCCGGCGCCGGACGGTGAACTCGCCGGACCACGGCCTGCCCGCGCTGAGCCGGTCGACGATTTCCCTGGCCTGAGCCTTTCTTGCTTCCGAGGAGATGACATCCAGCACTGGGCGGCCGATCACCTCGGCGGCGGTCCACCCGTACAGCTGCTCTGCGGCGTGGTTCCAGTACGTGATTGCGCCGGAGGGATCGGTGGCGATTACCGCTTGGCCGATGGCGTTCAGCAGGCGTGCCTGGAACCGGTTTTCGTCTTCGGCGCGTTTCCGCCTGCTGACGTCGCGGGCGTACACGACGGCTCCCGACCGGGTTGGAGAAAAATGAAGGTAGTACCATTTGCCGCGGATCACGGAAGATGGGAACTCGGCGTCCGCGGAGCGGCGTTCCACCAGCGCCTGCTGAAACTCGGCATGCATCGGGGTATGCCTAAGGGAGGGATACAGCCCCCAGAAGTCCTCCCCGAGCAGAGCCTCTCGCGACCGGCCCAGCAGAAGTTCCGCCCGGTGATTCACATACGTGATGCGCCAGTCCACATCGAACGCGAAGAAGCCGTCCGTGATGCTCTCGAGGATCTCCTCCACCCTCCGCTGCGCCTCTTCCGCCGCCGCCCGGGCGGCGTGCTCACGGATGAGTTCGCGCTCCTGCTCCTCCCCCCGCACGCGGTCGGTCACGTCCCGTGTGTTGACGACGATTCCGTGGACCGCCGGGTTTTCAAGCAGATTGCTGCCGGTGGCCTCCAGCACTCGCCAGCCGCCGTCCTTGTGCCGGAACCGCAGCCGGACCACGACGGGCGCGGCCTTCCCCAGGAGCTTTGCGAGCTCTTCCCTTGCCCGGCCGTGGTCCTCGGGGTGGATGAACTCGAAGACGTTGCGGCCCACCAGCTCGTCGGGCCGGTACCCCACGACCCGCTCCGCGGACGGGCTCTCGTACCGAATCGTCCCGTCGGCCTCCAGGATGGTGATGATGTCGCTCGCCCGCTCGATCAGGGCACGGAAGTGCTCTTCGCTCCGCCGCAGCATCTCGGCTGCACGAACGCGTTCGGTAATGTCGTGGATCAGCGCAATGCGCGCCGGCTTCCCGTCATAGATGGTGGGACGTGCGTCCACCTCCACGTCGACGAGGGTCCCGTCCTTCCTGCGCATCCTCCAGGTGGACACCGTTTCGCCCGTCGCGCGCTCCAGGTGCCGGCGCAGTGCGGGGTGATCTTCGGGAAGGTGGAGGTCATACAGGGTCATCCCCAGGAACTCGGCCGGGGAGTAGCCGAACCGGCGGCTCGCGGTGTCGTTGGTCGCGATCAGCCGGAACGTTTCCCGGTCGTACACCCACATGGGATGCGGGTTGTCGTCGAAGAGCAGTCGATACGTTTCCCCGCGTTCCCGCGCCTCGTCGTACAGCCGCGCGATCTCTTCCGTGAGCGCGGCCCGCCGGCCGAGCTCGCGGCTGACGAGCGAGGCGACCACCGCGATGACCAGGATCAGCG
>JAHWJV010000575.1 GCA_019348265.1 Gemmatimonadota bacterium | reverse complement strand
TTCCTGAACCGGGTGGACGACATCATCATCTTCCGGCCACTGGAGGCGGAGGACCTGACGCACATCGTCGAGCTGCAGCTGAAGCGGCTGCAGGAGACGCTCGCCGAGCGGAAGATCGCGCTGCGGCTGACGGACGAGGCGAAGCGCTTCATCGCAGAGGAAGGGTACGACCCGGCGTATGGCGCCCGGCCCCTGAAGCGCGCGATCCAGCGGCTAATCCAGAACCCGCTGGCCATTCGCCTGCTGGAAGCGGAGTTCGAGGACGGCGACGAGATCCGCGTCGGCCACGAGGCGGGCTCGGCGCAGCTCACCTTCGAGCGAGCCGGCAACGCGCTGCAGACGGAGCAGGCACAGGTCGCTTGACAGGATCGCTAGATTCCGGGATATGTGAGGCCGCCGGCTCGCACTCGGCGGCCTCCTTTCGTCCAACGGAGAGGAAGAAATTGCGCGCTCGATTCCTTTGGATTGGCGTCCTCCTTACCTGCCTCCTCAGCGCCTGCGGTCGAGGCGCGGCGCGCGTGCCTGTCGCGGGTCTGGGCGCCCCGGGACCGGCGGCGGCGGTGGAGCGCTTCCTGCAACTCGCCAGGCAGAAGGATTACGTCCAGATGGGCTGGGTCTTCGGAAACGCGGACGGCCCGGTCCTGGCGCGGGATCCGCAGCCGGACGTGGAGCGGCGGATGTACGGTCTGGCGGAGGTCCTCGCGAACGATTCCTTCACCGTCGGCACCGGGAGCCCGGTGCCCGGACGGATCGGGACGGCGGAGTCGTTCCGCGTTCGGCTCCGGCGCGGAAGCCTGACGCGCCAGGTACCCGTGACCGTGGTGCTGGGGCGGGACCGTCGCTGGTTCGTGGAGATGGTCGCGGTGCAGGCGATCACGAATACGCCGTGAAGAAGTCGCCAGTCGCCTGTCGACTCTGGGAGAGACGAACCGCCGCCCGCGCGGGCCCTCACCCGGCTCGCTTTGGACTCGCCACCCTCTCCATGAACGGGAGAGGGGCTTCAGCCCAGCGGGAGGGCGATACCGCGCGCGGCGTCGAACGGCTCGGAGCTCCACCCCTCTCCCGAACCGGGAGAGGGTGGCGCGTCTAGGCGCGCCGGGTGAGGGCACGCGCGGGCGGCGGTCCTTCGCTCGATGCGTCCGACTGAAGACTGACGACTGAAAGACTGAAGACTTCAGCCTCCTTCCTCCACCAGCTCCACCAGCACTCCGCCGGCGGTGCGAGGATGGAGGAAGGCGACTCGGTGGCCGAAGGCGCCCGAACGGGGCGCTGTATCGATGAGGTGGTAGCCCCGGGCGGCGAAGTCGGCGAGTGCGGTCTCGAGATTCTGGACGCGGTAGCACAGGTGATGCATGCCGGGACCGCCGCGTTCGAGGAAGCGGCCGATGGGTGAATCCGGGCGGGTGGGGGCGAGCAGCTCCACGCGGCCGGGGCCCGAGCCCAGGAACACGACCTCTACACCCTGGGTATCGACGACGTCTCTTGGGGAAGGGCTCGCTCCGGCGAGCGCCTCCCAAACCGGGATCGCCTGGTCCAGCGAATGCACGGCGATCCCAATATGATCCAGCACGCGTTCTCTGATCGGTTCGCTCACGAGGTTCTCGCTGGTGCGGATTCGAGATGGATGCGGCTACACAAAGGAGAAGCACATGGCAGACAATGGCAAGACGGTCACCGTGACCGACGACAACTTCGCGACGGAGATCGAGGGCGCCGACGGTCTCGCCCTCGTCGATTTTTGGGCTGCCTGGTGTGGACCCTGCCGGATGGTCGGCCCCATCGTCGAGCAGCTCGCGGACGAGTACGACGGCAAGCTGAAGGTAGGTAAGCTGGACGTGGATCTGAACACGCGCGTCGCGTCGAAGTTCAACATCCGCTCCATCCCGAGCATCCTCTTCTTCAAGGACGGCAAGGTGGTCGACACCATCGTGGGCGCCGTGCCGAAGCCGGTTCTCGAGCGGAAGATCCAGGAGCACCTGTAGACGGCAGGGAAGAGGGAAGAGGGAAGAGGGAAGCTGGCCGATGGAGGGGTCCGCGATCGCGGGCACCTTCGCCTCGAGATCTTGAGCAGGTATGCTGACGAAAGCTGAAGAATGACGCGCCCGCTCGAACCATCGGCGACGGCGTCGGGGAGCACGGCGGGGCGGCCCGTTCCGCTCGCCAGATCGGAAGAGC
>JAHWJV010000574.1 GCA_019348265.1 Gemmatimonadota bacterium | reverse complement strand
GGCGTCCCCGCGGCGGACCTCGTACCCGGCTGCCTCGAGCGTCGCGACGCGTGCGGCGACGCGCGCCGCCGTGATCATCGGGTTGCCGTCGAGCTCGGCGATCAGGCTGCTGTACACCGCGTGCCGCACGAAGCCCCGTCGCTCGAACCACGCGAGCGCCGCCTCGTGGTGGCCGAGTTCGCGGAGCAGCTCGGCACGCATCCAGGCCGCATAGACCTGGGCGCCGAAGGCACTCAGCAGGTCCGTCGGCAGCTCGTCGATGGGAGCCCGGTCGAGAAAGGCAAGCGCCTCGCGGGGCTGATTTCGTGCTCGGGCCAGATCCGCCCGGATCACCGCGGCGAAGTACCGAGAAAGCGCGCGCGCCTCGGGTGTCGTCCCCATCGCGTCCAACTGGCGGGCCCGAGACCGCTCTTCGGCGTCCTCTCCGAGCCGGGCGCTCAGCAGCCCCAGCTGATATACCCTTTTCTGTGGATATACTCCCCCGTAAGCATTGAAACGATTGATGACAGCCTCATCCGGATCGATGGACGCGTCCTGCCGCAAGAGTTCGCCGCGTAATTCGATGATCTCCGCCCGGTTCGCCGGGAAAAAGCGGAAGGCGGCCCAGTGAGCCCGAATTCCCGAGAAGGTGTTCAGCCGTCGTGCGCGGGTGCCCTGTAGCTCGGCGCGCGCGGCCCGCAGTCGGCCCTGTCCTAAAAGGAGCGGGATCAGCGCCGAGTATCCCTGTGCCCGTGCGTGCGGCGGACGCGCGCTGTCGACCAGCAGGCGAGAAGCGCGCTCGGCAGCCGCGAGGTTGCGCGCGTAGACGGTCGTTCGCCAGGCCGTGTGCCAGAGCACGCCGTCCGCCGCCGTCCGCAGCTCTTCGACCAGTCGATCCTGATCCGCCGGGTTTCCCGAACTGAAGGCTCGAAACGCCCGGAGCTCGAGCCGCTCGGATGGCGGGGTGAGCGGGAGAGCACGCTCGATGAGCGAGTGGAGCTCCGCGCGTTTGCCCTCGTACGCCGCCACCCGGACCATGTGCATGACGGCGTCATGATGGCCGGCGTCCAAGGAAAGCACACGCTCGAACGCTCCGCGCGACTCGGTGAACGAGCGGCCCCGAGGTGGGTTGGAGTGGAAGAGAATTTCGCCGAGCTGGTACCACGCCTCAAGGTCGTCCGGGTACGTGCTGACAATGGTCCGGTACAGAGCTTCCGCCTCGCTGGCCGCCCCGTGGCGGAAGGCGTGATACGCCTCTACCAGCAGGCGGTCGTGCTCCGACAACCGGTCCCGGTGATGGATCGCCCGCTCGCTCACCGCAACTGACTGGTCAATCCGGCCGAACCAATCGGCGGTTACGCTGAGGCGGTAATACGCCAGCGCGAAGCTCGTGTCCTCGGCGATCGCGCGCTGAAATGCTTCCATCGCCACGCTGTAGCGGCCCGCCCGAAGCTGGGCTTCTCCCTCGAGGTACGCCTTCAGCGCGGGGAGCGAGTGGGTCGTCACCGCGGCCGACCGGGCGAGTCGCTCACCGGGGGTGTCGTACTGATCTCCGAGCAACTCGGTCGTCAGCTCATCCACCAGCGCAAAAAGTTCCGTCGCCTCGCCCTCTACCATGGCGTGTGCCACCGGCGGCGGGCCGCGGCTCTGGTCATAGAGGGAGGCGGTGATCCGTAGCCGTCCTCCGGCCTCCACCACCTCACCGAGCACGTATCGCCCGGCGCCGAACCGGACCGCGACAGCCCGGCCGCGCTCCGGACCGATTACCCGGCTGCTGTCCCGCGCGACAAAGCTCAGCAGGGCGCGTGGGTCTACCGTGCGCAGCTCGCCGGCGCCGTCCAGGTTGGTGCTCAGTAGGTCCAGCATCCCCTCGCCCAGGTAGGCGAACCTGGGATCGCCGTGAACCGCGAACGGGAGGACGGCGATGACGGAGGACGAGGGAGCCGCAGAAATGATTGCTGGTATGCTCTCCCGCATCCCCCGGGTTCCGGCGAGGAGAACGAGGAGGAGCCCCAGCAGCGCACCCACCGTCCATGCCGCGGTCCGGTATCCGGCCGCCCTGGCGCCGGACTCTCTCGATACTGCGCCGGCGTCATAGCTCGCGGCCACTCCGCGCGTGTCCTCGCCCTCCGGCCATCCGTGGCTGGGATCAGATCGGAATAGCACACGTCGGAACTCAAGTCACATAAGGTGAACGCGTAT
>JAHWJV010000573.1 GCA_019348265.1 Gemmatimonadota bacterium | reverse complement strand
CATCATCCTGGCCAGCGGCTCCGTTCCCGTCGAGCTGCCCTTCCTGAAGTTCGACCACGAGCGGATCATCGACTCGACAGGGGCGCTTTCGATCCCCGAGGTTCCGGGCCACCTGGTGGTGGTCGGTGGCGGCGTGATCGGGCTCGAGCTGGGGAGCGTCTGGCTGCGGCTGGGCGCGAAGGTGACGGTGCTCGAGGCCATGCCCACCATCCTGCCGGGAATGGATGGCGAGGTGGTGAAGCAGGCCGACCGGATCTTCCGGAAGCAGGGCTTCGACATCCGCACGGGTGCGCGCGTCACCGGTGCCGAGCGGAAGGGTGAAAAGGTAATCGTTTCCGTGGAGGGCGCCGAGGCGATCGAGGCCGACTACCTCCTGGTCTCGGTCGGCCGGCGCGCCTACACGGAGGGGATGGGATTCGAGGAGAACGGCATCCGGCTGGAGCGCGGCGTCATCCAGGTGGACGAGCGCTACCATACCGGCGTGGCTGGCATCTACGCGATCGGGGACGCCATCGGCGGGCGGATGCTGGCGCATAAGGCGGAGGAGGAGGGCGTCGCGGCGGTCGAGTTCATCGCCGGCAAGCACGGACACGTGAACTACGACGCCGTGGCCAACGTGGTGTACACCTGGCCGGAGATCGCCTCGGTGGGTGCCTCGGAGGAGGAGCTGAAGGAGCGCGGCGTCGCGTACAAATCGGGCAAGTTCCCCTGGGCGGGGAACGGCCGCGCCAAGGCGATGGGCGAGGCCGACGGCTTCGTGAAGGTGCTCGCCGACGCGAAGACGGACCGGCTCCTTGGCCTGCACATCCTGGGGCCTCGCGCGTCGGATATGATCGCGGAGGCCGCGCTGGCGATGGAATTCGAGGGCTCCGCGGAGGACATCGCGCGCACGGTGCACGCGCACCCCACGCTGCCGGAAGCGGTGAAGGAGGCGGCGCTCGCGGTGGACGGGCGAGCGATCCACATCTAGCTCTCACCGGGCCGCGGAAGGACCTTCGGCGGCCCTGGATCTCACCCGATCCGGGGCCGCCTTCATGTCGACGGACGACGTTCATGCGCGCGGTGGAGCTTGACCGGCGACGCGGGTGGGGGCGGGCCGCGAGGCATCCTCGCTTCCGATCCCCAGCTGACCCGTCAGGTTCGTCCCCCAGCAGTAGGCCTCGCCCGCCGTGGTGACACCGCAGGTGTACCCGACTCCGGCGCTGAGGCTCGTCCAGCGGTAGCGGCCCGCCACCGGCGACGGCTCGGATCGGAGATCCGGTGAGGCCGCGCCGGAGCCGAGCTCGCCGCTCCGGTTGCTGCCCCAGCAGTAGGCCTCGCCGCCCACCGCGATGCCGCAGGCGTGCGCCTCCCCGACGTCGACGGAGCGGAAGAGCAGATTCTTCGCGCGGGCGGCCGCCGCTCCCGCCACCACGCCCGCGGTGTCGCCGCCCCAGCAGTGGACGCGCTGCTCGATAGTCACACCGCACGTGACGCCCGTACCGGCGTCGACCGAGGAGAACCGGAGCTCACCCGCGGCTCGCGTGGGGACCGCCCGCTGTAGCGCGTCGGCGGTTCCGAGCTGGCCGTGGCGATTGTATCCCCAGCAGAAGGCTGCCCCCTCGGCGTCCAGAGCGCAGCTATGCAGGTCTCCGACGCTGAGCGCCACGAAGCGATGCTCGGTCGCGATACGAGCAGGCTTCCCCGTGCGGTCTGCTCCCTCGCCTGTCATCAGAAAGGTATTCGCGCCCCAGCAGTACACTTCTCCCGCCGTCGAAAGCCCGCAACTGAAGCCAAGCCCGGCCCCGACCGTCCGCAGCTCGACCGGGAGCTCCACGCGTACCGGGACGAATGAGCATGGGTGCGAATAGCTCCCGCCACCCGTGCATCCGCTGTACGGCCGGGTGGTGCCGAGCTGTACGGGGTAGCTCGTGCCCCAGCAGAGTGCGTGGCCTGCGGTGTTCAGGCCGCAGCTGTGCGTGTACCAGGCCAGCCCCGGCGACGCAGCGACCGACGTCAGCTCCGCGGTCGTGCGGACCGGTACCGGCGAGCGCGCCGGCATCAACTTGCAGCCGTACTGATTGCAGGATTCCGCGGCAGTCCGAGCACCGATGGCCGCGTAGTCGGCGTCCCCCCAGCACAGAACGCGGCTGCCCGTGCCCACCGCGCACGTATGCGCCCGGCCGGCGGAGATCTGCGTGAAGC
>JAHWJV010000572.1 GCA_019348265.1 Gemmatimonadota bacterium | reverse complement strand
CAGCAGGGCCGTCAGATCCATCGCCATGTAAACGTCGGCTTCGCCCATAGGCCCCACGAATTCCCTCGGAAGCACGCCGACCAGCTCGTACGGATTCTTATTCAGGAGGACCGTCCGGCCGACCACGTCCGGGTCACCGCCGAACTGCCGAGTCCAGCCGGCGTGTGTCAACAACAGCGTCGACTGGTTCCCGTCCGCTTCCGTCAACGTCCTACCCAGCGCCGCACGCACTCCCAGGGTCGAGAAGAGATTGCCCTGGACCGCGGCGCCGGACAGCACGCGCGGGCCGCTTTCCGCGTTGTAGGTGATGTCCTGCGCGCTGAAGTTGAAGAACGACATGCTCGAGAAGGACCGCAGCCGCTCCGCGAGGTCCGTCGCAGCCCCGGGGCTGACCGAAGACCTCTCGGTCGGTGCGTTCTCGAACTGTGTGTAGATCCGAACCAGGCGGTCGGAGTCGGAGTATGGCAGCGAGTCCAGAAGGACCGACTTCAGCACCCCGAACACGGCGGCGTTCGCGCCAATTCCCAGCGCCAGCGTGAGCACGGCGAGGAGCGAGAAGAGAGGGGCGCGTAGCGCCGCGCGAACCCCAAAACGAACGTCCTGGCGCAGATCGTCGAGCTGATCGCGCCGATCTTCGGCCCGCCGCTCTTCCGCCAGCAGTCGCTCGCACTCGCTGCGAGCGGCCTCCAGGTTGCCGAAGCGCTCCAGCGCAGCCGCCCGCGCCCGCTCCGGCGCCATCCCGCGGGCCACGTAGTCGCGCACCCGCTCCTCGAGGTGATGCTGGAACTCCTCGTCCACCTCCGCCTGCGGTGGGCCGCGGAAGAGACGCCCCCAGAGCCGGTCGGGCGATCCCGGTCGCATGCTCACCGCGCCCAGCTCGGCGCCTGTGTCGCCGCCACCGCCTGGCTCACGGCGGCCGCCATCCGCTCCCACCCGGAGACCTGAACGGTGAACTGCTGCCGCCCCTCATCGGTCAGGTGGTAGAACTTCGCGCGCCGGTTGTTCTCCGACACGCCCCACTCGCCCTTGATCCAGCCCTTCCGCGTCATTCGGTAAAGCGCGGGGTAGAGCGACCCCTCTTCGACGCTGAGCACGTCCCCCGTCGCGCTCTCGATCCAGCTCGCGATCCCATACCCGTGCATCGGCCCCCAGGAGAGCGTCTTCAACACCAGCAGCTCCAGCGTACCCTGCAGCAGCCCGGAATCCTTGGCGAACACGAGGCCCTCCCCTGGGTGGCGGTTCTTCTTGATTTTGTTTTACTGCTCCCTATACCCGTCTATGTAAACGTACCGTCTCTCCCTTAGACGCGCAAGGGGGGAGAGGCTCACTTGTGGCCCTCCGGGGGTCGGCGCGAGACTAAGCGGCGTTTGCCGGCGAGGAGCTGGAGATGGGCGTCCGGAGCGGGAACGCGACGCTGTAGAGGCGACGCTGCCTCAAACAGCTAGCCGAGCTGGCTCGGGCCCGGTCGCGGCGCGACTTTCGGCGAATGTGCAACGTTCTGTGGGACCGAGGGTAAGACGTTGAGGCAGATTGCGTCGAGGGCTTCCGGTGCCCGCGCAGGTCGCCAGGCAGCACCCCCCGCCTCAGTATCCCCCGGGGCCCTACGATCGAGACCCTCCTCGAACGGTCCATGATGAAACAGGTCCCGGCGGTCGAAGACATCGAGATGTACGCGCAGGACATCGTCGATACGGTACGGGAGCCTCTCCTGATGCTGGACACGACGCTCCGGGTCCGCAGCGCCAATCGCGCCTTCTACCAGACCTTCCAGGTATCCTGCGAGGAGACGGAGGACCGCCTCATCTACGAGCTCGGCAACGGGCAGTGGGATATCCCCGCGCTGCGGACGCTGCTGGAGGACGTCATCCCGACCAGCTCGGTGTTCAACGACTTCGAGCTGGAGCACACCTTCCCGATCATCGGCCGGCGGATCATGCTGCTGAACGGGCGGAAGCTACGCCCCGGCAGCCATTCGGAGCTGCTGGTGCTCGCGATGGAGGACGTGACGGAGCGCCGACGCTCGGAGGCCGATCTCAAGGCGATCGAGACGTATGCCCAGAACATCGTCGATACCGTCCGCGAGCCGCTGCTGATGCTCGACACGACGCTCCGGGTGCGCAGCGCCAACCGCGCCTTCTTCGACACCTTCCAGGTCACGGCCGACGAGACCGAGGATCGCCTCATCTACGAGCT
>JAHWJV010000571.1 GCA_019348265.1 Gemmatimonadota bacterium | reverse complement strand
GATGATCGTACGATGCCGCAACTCTCTGCGGCCCTTGAAGATTCGCGTTTCATAATTCCTCGTTCATCATTCATTATCCATAATTCCCGAAGGGGGGGATCTCATGTCTGACGAGCGTACGCGGGCGGAGGAATTCACCAGGCGCTTGGCGGCGGCGTACGGGGATGCGCTGGTGGCGGTTCTGCTGTACGGGTCGGCGGCGCGTGGGGACTACCGCGCGGGAGTGTCGGACCTGAACCTCCTCGTGATCCTGCGATCGGCCGATGCCGCGACGCTTCGCCTGGGTTCCGCGCTGGCGCGCGAGTGGGCGACGGAGGGGAACCCGCCGCCTCTGATCCTCGGTGAAGCCGAGTGGCGCGCCTCCGCCGACGTCTTCCCGATCGAGTACACCGACATTCGGGAGGCGCACCTCGTGCTGCACGGGGAGCACCCGTTCGGCGGGCTCGACATCGGCTGGGGAAATCTCCGGCTTCAGTGCGAGCACGAGTTGAAGTCGAAGCAGATCCGCCTCCGCGAGCACTACCTTCTGGTGGAGAGCGGCGAGGACGTGGGGAAGCTGCTGGTTCAGTCGTTCCCCACCTTCCTCACCCTGTTCCGCACGGCACTCCGCCTCGCGGGCCGCGAGGTTCCCCGGGCCCCGGACGAGGTGGTCGGCTCGATCGCCGCGCTCGCGGGGTTCGCGCCCGAGCCATTTCGAGCCGTTCACCGGGCTCGGGCGGTCGACGGCTCCGCCTTCGCGCCGGCGCCGGACGACCCGATCGTCACCGGCTACATCGACTCGGTCAGGCGCACCACGCAGTGGCTGGACGGCCTCGCCCAGGGCGCGCCCACGGGCGCGACTGCCTGACGACACGTGCTGGGCGTCCCGGAGCGCATCCTATTCATCTTCCTGGACGGCGTGGGCCTGGGTGAAGACGACGCCCGCACCAATCCCCTGGTGCGGGCGCATTTGCCGGTACTCCGCGAGCTTCTCGGAGGAGCCTCGCTCGTTCGTGGGGGCGAGACGCGAGTGCGGAGCGGAGCACCCGCGCGCCTGGTCGCGGCGGACGCGGGCCTCGGCGTCGCGGGCCGGCCTCAGAGCGGCACGGGGCAGACCTCGCTGCTCACCGGAACGAACGCGCCCGCACTGCTCGGTCGCCACTTCGGCCCGTGGGTCCATACGTCCCAGCGAGCGCTACTGACCGAGCGGAACCTCCTGCGGCGCGCGGCGGACGCGGGAAGGCACGTCGCCTTCGCGAACGCCTATCCGCGGCGCTACCTGGAGAGCGAGCGGGCGAGCACACGCCGTCCCGCCGCGCCGCCACTCGCGGCCCGCTCTGCGGGCGCCCTCATCCGCGAAGAGACAGCCCTGCGGAACGGCGACGCGGTAGCCTCCTCCCTCAGCAACGACGCGTGGCGCGAGCACGTCGACCCGCTGGCGCCCCTCATCACGGCCGCCGAGGCGGGGCGGAACCTCGCCAGGATCTCTCTTGGGGCGGAGCTCACGCTCTTCGCTCACTACGACACGGACGTGGTCGGCCACCGCGGCAACCTCCATGCGGCCGTCGAGGTACTCGAGCGCGTCGACGCCTTCCTAGGCGGCGTGGCCGCCAGCCTCGACGCCGCCACACTGCTGGTGATCGCCAGCGACCACGGAAACATCGAAGACGTGACGGTGGGGCACACGCTCAATCCCACGCCGCTCCTGGCGATGGGCCCCGCCCGCGACCGGGTGGCAGACCGCGTGGGCGACCTCACCGACATCGCGCCCGCCATCCTCGACCTCCTGGACGTCCGGTTTTGAGCGACGAAGCTCCCCGCTCCCGGGCGGTACTCTTCGCCTTCGACGTGACACGCTCCGTGAGGGGTGTCTCCGTCGCTAGTGTTGTGATGCCAAAGTCTGGTTCGCTTTGCTGACCTTGTTCAAGATACTGTCAACAGATGCGGTCCAGGCGAATGGCTTCGGCGCTTCGTTGCGCTGTTCGACATAGGCGGTGATCGCTTCTACGAGTTCAGGCACGCTGCTCACGGCCAGGCGCTTCAGCTGCCGCGTTGTAAGCTCGGAGAAGAACCGTTCCACCAAGTTCAGCCACGAGCTGGACGTCGGGATGAAGTGGAACTGCACTCGGGGATGCTTATCGAGCCAGGCGCGCACCTTCGGATGCTTGTGTGTGGCGTAGTTGTCGAGGATTACGTGGATCTCGAGACCACGCTCAACACTCTTC
>JAHWJV010000570.1 GCA_019348265.1 Gemmatimonadota bacterium | reverse complement strand
AACTCGACCGCGCCGCGCCTCGCGCTGACCAATGGCCGCATTCACCGCTGGCAGATCGATTTTGCGCGCGAGGCTTTCCGTAATACCGATGACGAGACGCTCAGGATTCTCGTTTCACACCACCACTTCGCGCCGCCTCCCGATTGGGAGGGCGGGGAAGCGATGCCCAAGGCGCGCCGCGCGCTGGACGCGTTCACCGAGATGCGGGTGGACATGATCCTGGGCGGCCACCTGCACCGGGCGTATATCGGTAACTCACTCGACGTGCACTCCGGCCCCGGGCGGGATCACGGTATCGTGATCGTCCAGTCGGGGACGACGACGTCGCGGCGGGGCAGGGCCCGCGAGCGCGAGAAGAACACGCTGAACGTGCTGCGGGTGGACGGGCGGCTGATCCGCGTCACACACTATATGTACTTCGACGCTGCCGGTGGATTCGTCCCCAGCAGCCGGCACATCTTCTACCGCGGCGGCCATCCTCCCATGCCCGGGGATGACGAGGAGCGGAGCATCCTGGGGGCGCGGAACGAGTATGGCGATCTACCGATCCGGAAGTAACTCGGGCGGGGGCGCCCGCTAGTGCGGCATCCACGGGTCTGGAGACTCGTTCTGACCGGCGCCCTGGCGGCCTTCGTGCTGGGGCTCGCGGCCTTCGCGGTGTTCACTCGCACCGAGGGGGGGCGCAAGCGCGTCCTGGACTACACGTTGAGCGCCGTCGGGGGGCGGCTCAACGGCAAGCTCAACGTCGCGAGGCTCGACGGGAACCTCATCACTGGCGCCAAGCTCTACGGCCTCGAGCTACTCGACGCGGACAGCGCCGTGGTCGTGCGAGCCGACAGCGCCTACGTGAACTACGAGCTCCCCTCCTTCTTCGGCGGAGACGTCGTTCTCAACAGCCTGGTGCTCTACAGCGCGGAGGCGTTCCTCCAGAAGCTCCCGGGCGACTCGCTCTGGAACTACCAGGAGGTCCTGCTGGACACGACGCGCGCTCCGGGCGAGCGAGGCCCCGGGCGGGCCACGATCATCAACGCGGCTCGCTTCATCGCGAGCGAGCTGACGGTGGACGCGCCCTGGGAGCCGGCGAAGGATCTCACGCCACGAGAGCGTCAGATCGAGATTCGGGACGCGCTCGCGGATACCTCGCGGCTCGTGGTCAAGGAGGTCGAGGGCGGTTACCAGCGCCGGATGTTCTTCCAGATCGAAGACGCGAGGGTGCCTGACCTGGTGATCGCCGGCGATCCGCGCGGCGGGACCTTCGTCGAGGTGGAGTCCGCCACGCTGCTGGCGCACCTGTACCGGGGCGATCCCATCGACATCGACGACGTCGCGGGCGAGCTGACGCTGCACGAAGGAGTGGTGAGCTACAGCGCGGGGCGCATCATGCTCCCGGGCTCGCAGCTGACGTCGGTCGGCAGGGTCGACATGCGCGGGGAGGAGCCCGCCTACGACCTGACCGTCGACGCCGAGCGCGTCACGCTGGCCGACATGACCTGGCTCTTCCCGACACTCCCGGAGAGCGGCGCGGCGAGCTTCGCGATGTCTCTCGAGACCCGTGACGCGGGAACGCTCTACCGCTTCCGGGAATTGACCCTCACCGCACCGGGAACGCGCGTGGTGGGAAGCTTCGGGCTGCTGATGGGGGAGGCCATGGAGTTCACCGACGTGAACCTCACGGCCGCTCCCCTTCGGGTGAGTACCATCGAGGAAATGCTTCCCGCCGGGTTGCCGGTGCGGGGCCTTACGATCGGCGAGGTGGAGATCCGGAGTAGCGGGACCACGACGGGCGTCGCGCAGGCGAGCGGCTGAGCGCCGCGAGAATCATCGGCCGGTAGCCGGTCGGGCACCGGCTCCGCTTTACCCCAGCAGGAGGGTTCCAGGTTTTGGCCAACGAAAAGGCTGTGTCCAATCCGAATGAGGCGTGGGGCTCCCGCATCGGGTTGATCCTGGCTATGGCGGGCAACGCGGTCGGGCTCGGCAACTTCCTCCGCTTCCCCGCGCAGGCGGCGCAGAACGGCGGCGGATCCTTCATGATCCCCTACTTCATCGCGCTCCTCTTCCTGGGGATCCCGCTGATGTGGATCGAGTGGGGGATCGGCCGCAACGGCGGGCGATTCCGCAAGGGACACATTCCCGGGATGTTCGCCGCCATCTGGCGCCACCCGGCCGCGAAGTACGTCGGGGTGATCGGCATGGTGATCCCGATGGTCATCATGATCTACTACACCT
>JAHWJV010000056.1 GCA_019348265.1 Gemmatimonadota bacterium | reverse complement strand
ACCCGGTGGCTGAACCGGCACCGGATCATACGCTCGGCTGCGGACGACGAAGCGCCCAGTACGACAGCACCACGCCGACGATCTCGATCCCGAGAAAGACGAACTCTACAGGCTCGGTCTGCTGCGAGACGAGAATGCCGGCAAAACGCGTGATTCCCAACCCCGCGAGCACCAGCGCGCTCGCTACGAGCCCGAGGTGAAGGCGCTCGTCGCGACGGGTGCAGACCCAGAGAAAAGCGGCGACCCCGAGCTCCAGGCCGCCATAGGTGGCGACGAAGTCCGTCCTGGCGGTGTCCGTCGGGAGCTCGACCTGCACCAGCGCGGCCATCTGCGCGGGAAAGAGGGTGAACGCCAGGCCGAAAGCCGCGAAGCCGAGCAGCGAGATCCAGAGCACCGCGCGGGAGGCTTGCATTCGATCCGTCAGCCGAGAGTGTGCGCGGCCGTCCAAGGCCGGCATCGGTGCGCTAGATGGTCCAGGCCTCACGAATCTCGGCGACGAGCTGATCCGGCGTGTGGGTCCCGTCGAGGACGAGCACCTGCTGGTGCGGCACCTCCAACGCATCGAACTGGCTTTCCACAAGAGAGGCCGGCATGAAGTGCCCCTTCCTGGACCGCAGCCTCCGCTGCGCCTCCTCCAGGGAGATCTCCAGGTAGACGAACCGTACCTCGCCCTTACCGGTAGCGGCGGGCCGCCGCAGCCGCTCGCGGTACTCGGACCGAAGCGCCGAGCAGGCGAGCACGCCGCACCGCCCCTCATCCAGCAGCTCGGCGACGTGCGACTCCAGAGCGCGCAGCCACGGCTCCCGATCCGCCTCGGAAAGCGGCTCACCGGCGCGCATCTTCTCGATATTCGCCACCGAGTGAAAGTTGTCCGCGTCGGCGAAGCTCCAGCCTAGCTCCCGCGCCAGGAGGGATCCCACAGTAGTCTTACCCGCGCCGGTGACGCCCATCACCACCACCGCGACGGCCCGGGCCTCCGGCGGAGGGGGAGCGGGAACAGGCGGCCGCGCGGCGCTCAAAGCTTGCGCAGCCGCACCCGCTGCACCGCGTGGTTGGGACCCTTCTCCAGGATCAGCGTCGCCCGCTCCCGCGTCGGCTCGATGTTCTCCCGCAGGTTCACCTCGTTGATCTCCCGCCAGATCCGGAGGGCGGTGGCGGTCGCGTCCTCCTCCGAGCTCTCCGCGTAGCGGTGGAAGTACGAGTTCGGGTCCTGGAAGACCGTCTCGCGAAGGTGCAGAAAGCGTTGCAGGTACCAGTCGCGCAGCTGCTCGAGCGCCGCGTCCACGTAGATCGAGAAATCGAAGAAATCCGAGACGAACAGCGGCGCCGCGGCACCGGTCTGCAGCACGTTCAACCCTTCGATGATGACGATGTCCGGTCGGTCGACCACCTGCTCCTCGTCCGGAAGGAGGTCGTAGCGCAGGTGGGAGTAGACCGGCGCGGCGAGCGAAGAGCGGCCCGACTTCAGCTCGGCGCAGAAGCGGAGCAGCCGGCGGATGTCGTAGCTCTCCGGGAAGCCCTTTCTGTGCATGAGCCCACGCGCTTCCAGCACCCGGTTCGGAAAGAGGAAGCCGTCGGTGGTGATGAGGTCGACGCGGGGGTGGTTCGGCCAGCGGGAGAGAAGCGCCTGCAGGATGCGTGCGGTAGTGCTCTTTCCGACCGCCACGCTTCCCGCGATGCCGATCACGTACGGAACGGTCCAGGTGGGATTTCCCAGAAAGGTGCCGCTGACGCGGTGCAGCGCCTGCGCGGCCGCGACGTGCAGGTTGAGCAGGCGTGCGAGCGGGAGGTAGATGTCGGCCACCTCCTGCAGCGAGACCCGCTCCGTGATGCCGCGCAGCCGCTCCAGCTCCGCCTCGGAGAGCGGGACGGGGATCTGCGCGCTCAGCGCAGCCCACTCGCTCCGCGCCAGCGTGGCGTACGGGGAGAACTCGGCTCCAGCGAGCGCGGTTTCCGCGGTCCAGTCCTGCTCGTCAGGCGCGGCGATGGTGCTCATGACGCGCGAATGAACTCGCCGCGACGCGGCTCGCCACGCTCCACCGCGGCTCCGTCGGCCGAGTAGTGGAGAAAGGCGGCGGGCAGCCCGGCCGCAACCCCGACTTCCGGCCCGTTCTGCAGATGGAAGTGGAGGTGTGGCTCGCTAGATGCGCCGCTGTTCCCGCAGCGGCCGATCACCTCCCCCCTGCGCACCAGACTCCCATTCTCCACCTGAACGCTTCCGCGCTGGAGCTGCCCCAGCACGGAGAACTCGCCATTCCCGTGGTCGATGACCACATGGTTACCCAGCGGACGCGCCGCGTCGACCTTCCCCGGCTCGTTGTCCGGGATCCCGCTCTCGCTCGCGACGGTCCGCCCGTCCGCCGGTGCGAGCACCGGCCGCCCGAAGCAGTAAAAGCGCTCGTTCGAGTCCGGCGGGTCGTCCGAGTGGGTATGCATGTCCTCGACGATCAGGAAGTCGTTGGCGAAGCGCTGGTCCACCGTCGTGACGTGCATGTTCTCGACCGGCTGGCGCCCACCCCAGTACACGAACCACTCCCCCTCGAATGGCAGGCTCAGCGGCGTCCGTGTCTCATAGCTGAGGAACTCGGATGGTGCCGGCTCGGTCCCCGGCTCCACCAGGAACGCCGCCACGGTCCCGGCGGGGTCGATCATCCATTGCTGGAGAATCGGGCGGTCGGGCGAGTACTGGGCGGTGCGGCTGTACACGTCCATTCCGAGCCAGTGAGTTACCCGTTCATCCGTGACTTCGCGCTCGTTCCCAGCCTGGCGGAGCTTCTCTCGGTACGCTCCGAGCCCGCCCACCGATGCGAAGCTTTCGCGCAGCTCTGGAGCCATTCGCGTCCAGAGCTGCTCGAGCTCTCCCTCTATGAGCCACCGGCTGTAGAGGCGCCCCAGCTGCATGGCGTCACGCGGCGGTGCATCAATGACATTCGACTTCGAAGGCACGGTCATGGCGTCCCTGGGCGGGGTTGCCGACAATGTCCCGGACCCGGCGGGTGACGTCAAGCTGCGGCCGAGCGGCTTTGCCCGCCGGCGAGGCGACTCGGCGATGCTCATCGGGTCGCCGTATCGGAAGGCGGTGGACGAACTCGTTCACCGCTCTCGACGGCGAGCCGGAGCTCCCGGAAGAGCTCCGCCAGCCCCGCCGCCTGGTAGTGCGCGTTCAGCCCGCTCGGGTTGGGCAATACCCACACCCGCGTGGATTCGATCGACTCGGCCTGCTCGCCGAGCGATGCCCGCGGGCGGTCGAACGCGGTTCGATACGCGCCGACGCCGAGCACCGCGAGAAAGGCCGGGCGGTAACGGCGGACCTTCTCGCGGAGAATTCGCCCGCCCGCGAGCAGCTCCTGCTTCGTGAGCTGGTCCGCGGTGCTGGTGGTGCGGCTCGCGACGTTGGTGATGCCCAGCCCGAGCGCCAGCAGGTCACCCTTCTCATCGGGGGCGAGCAGTCGCGGGGTGAATCCCGAGGCGTGCAGCGCCGGCCAGAAGCGGTTCCCCGGCCTCGCGAAGTGATGCCCGGTGGCGGCGGTGTACAGCCCCGGGTTGATGCCACAGAAGAGCACGCGCAGGTCGGCCGCGATCACGTCCTCGACCGTCAGGTCGACGGAAGCGAGAAGCTCCTCACGCGTGGGCTTCTTCATCCGCCGGCGACCAGGGACTCTCCCTCCGACCGCGTCGCCACGAAGGAGCCCTGGAAAGTGGCGACCAGCTCGCCGGCCGAGAGGAGTTCGGCGCGCACCACGAGGCGGGCCCGCCCGCGCCGGCGCAGCGTGGACACGAACCGCTCCCAATCTGGTGCGGGCGGAGCCGCGCAGAAGGCCTCCAGCACGTCAGCGACGGGGCGGAGATACTCCACCGAGTTCCGCTGGATGACGAGCTCGCTCGGGATCGCCTCGGCGTCGAGCCGCAGGTGCAACGCCGTCCAGGCGGTGAGCAGCGCAAGCGCGGAGATGCTCCCCCCGAACACCGTCCCGTGGTGATTCACATTGGGCGGCAGCGGCGCGCGGAGGCGCACTCCCGCGGCGTCGGCAGCCTCCACACTCACGTCCATCGCGGCTGCGAGAGGGATCTGCCGCCGCAGGTATTCCCCGAGGTCGTTGGGCGGCAGCGTCATGACAGCCGCTCCGCGAGGCGGGTGGCGTCGAACGGGGCGTGGACCTTGGCGTCGTTGTCGAAATAGACGTAGATGTCGCGCTCGCCTGGCGAGGGATCGAGGCCCGGGGCGGCGAGCGTCGCGTCGGCGGGCTGTGTCCCGGCGCGCCAGAGTCGGATCCGCCTGGCCCACCAGTCCAGCTGCTCGTCCGAATAGCCGCTCGTGTACAGCGCCTCGGCGCCGTGCAGCCGTATGTAAACGAAATCGGCGGTGAGGTCCTCCGCGTACGGCCAGATCCCGGCGGTGTCAGCCAGGACCAGCCCGGCCCCATGCCGCCGGAGGAGATCGATGAAGGAAGGAACCATGAAGCCCGGGTTGCGCACCTCGAACGCGTGGCGGAGCGGTGCGTCGTCGAAGACCTCGGTGCAGCTCCTCCCCTGCAGCCGCTCGTCGTGCCCACAAGCGAGCTCGGCGGCAGCTCCGGTCGTGCGCGGGAGGAGCTCCAGGAAGCGGGCGAAACGCTCTTCCGAGTAGGCGAACTGGGCGGGGAACTGCCAGAGGACGGGCCCGAGCTTCTCCTCGAGCGCCAGAACGCCGGAGGCGAAGAAGTTCGCGACGGGCACCTCCACGTCGCGCAGCTTCTTCATGTGGGTGATGAAGCGCCCGCCCTTCACCGCGAACACGAAGTCGGGAGGCGTCTCCGCGTACCACCGCCGGTAGCTGGAAGGGGTCTGCAGCGAGTAGAAGGAGCCGTTGATCTCGATCGAGTTGAACTTGCGGCTGGCGTACTCCAGCTCGCGTCGGTGAGCCAGGCGCTCGGGATAGAAGACCCCGCGCCACCCCGCGTACGTCCAGCCGGAAATCCCGATCCGGAGCTGCGTCACCTCCGCTCCACCTGCATCCGTTACTCGCCCGCTCGGGTAAGCGCGTGGATATCCCGCGCGGCGTCTTCCAGGAGAAGGATGTACCGGTGCAGGTCGGGCCGCTTCTTTCCCAGCTCCCTAAGCAGGTCCGGCAGCGCACGCCGCACGAGGTTCGCCCGGGGAAAGTCGATCCGATGCGCGAGGCTGATGGCTGTACCGACGTCCAGCTGAGTCAGCCGTGGCGTCGTGAAAAGACGGTGCGTCATCCGCTGCACGATCCGGAAGAGCAGCTCCTCCATCTCCCGGAGGTCCTCGGTCTCTGTCGTCTCGAATTCCATGTTTGCGTCAACCTGGTCCATCCCCGGCCGTGAGCGCCCAGAATACACGCAGGAGCTACTCTGGTTCACTCAGTTCCCGATCCCACCAGGATCGAGCGGGTTCAGCTCCGCGCCCTGCTTCGGTTTCACCTGTCCGTCCTTCGGCCGCGGCCGCTCGACGATCTCGTCCTCCTCCCCGGGCGCATCGTGCCGCGCCGCCGGGTTGATCGTGGCCTTCGGGTCGTTTCCAGCTTCCATGTACCCTCGTGGGTTGAAGACCCGGTGCTTACCTGCAACCGCCGCGCCTCGAACCAAGGCTCAGCTCTCAGGAGGAAGATCGTGCTCAAGTCGACGTTCGTCACGTCGGTCGGAGACGTTCTGCTCGCGGTACTCGCCTTCCCGGCGCTGATGGGCGCCCCGGGCTGACCGACTCTCCCGGGCGGAGATGATGATCGAAGAGCAGAGCTCACGCGGGCGCCTCGAGCTCTTGCACTTCGAACTTTCAAAGTTTCGACTTTGAACTTCGAGGTTCCCTAGTTCCTCTCGGCCGATACTTGCAGCTCGCGCAGTGCGGCGCCCGCCGGGAGGGCCTGCACCGGGCGATGGCGATGCGAGCGCTCGGTGAGATCGCGGTCGAAGCGGAGCGTGCCGACGCGCACCCCGCCGGCGGCGATCACCTCCCGCTCGGTCGGCGAGCCCTCGGTGACGAAACGCAGAGCCGATCCGAGCAGGTACACCCCCGCGCCGGCCTCGATCTCCGGCCGCCATACGATGTCCGGCGCCGGCTGGACGAACTTCGGAAACAGCGAATCCACGCGAGCTCCAGTGTAAACAGATCCGTGCCAAGTAGATGCGAACCGCTGTACACCGGTCGCGTTCCGGCGTTTCGCGGTTTGGGCTCGCCGCCGGAAGGCCCAGCGGTTAGCGTATCTCCATGCCCAGACAGCCACGCCCGGGAAAGGCCGCCCGCTGGATCGCGCACACCGTCACCGGCGAAGAGGCGGGTAAGACGGTCGAGCAGCTGCTGATCGACTCCATGCGGATCTCGCGGCGGATGATCCAGCGGCTCACGCGCGCCAGCGGAATCCAGTTGAACCGCCGGCCCGCCTACCTCGCGCGTCTGGTCCGGCAGGGAGACGTGGTCACGGCGCGCCTCGACTGGGCGGAGGAGAGTGGACTCCGCCCCGTGCCGATGGAGCTGGCCATCGCCTTCGAGGCCGCGGACCTGCTGGTGCTAGACAAACCGCCGTTCGTGCTGGTCCACCCCCCGACTCCCCAGCACGACGCCACTCTCGCGCACGGCGTGGCGCACCACCTCCTGCAGAGCGGAGTCCAGACGAAGGTGCGGCCGATCCATCGGATCGACCGCGATACCTCCGGCCTCGTGCTCTTCGCGAAGACCGCCGTCGCGCACCACCGCCTCGATCTCCAGCTCCGGGACCACACCCTCCGGCGCGAGTACCTGGCTTTCGTGGAGGGCGGCGTGGAGAACGCGGAAGGCGAGATCGACGCACCCATCGGCAAACACGCCCGTAGCACGGAGCTCCGCGCCGTGCGCCCCGACGGCGAGCCCGCGATCACCCGCTACCGCGTGGTGGAGCGCCTCGCCGGCGCCACCCTGCTGACCCTGGAGCTCGAGACCGGGCGCACCCACCAGATCCGCGTCCACCTCGCTCACCTGCACCATCCCCTCATCGGCGACCGCGCCTACGGCGCCCGCGAGTCGGCGCTCCTCCGCCGCCAGGCTCTTCACTGCTCCCGCCTCTCCTTCCTGCACCCCACCACCGAAACGCCGCAAACGGTCGAAGCGCCGCTTCCAGCGGATCTGATGCAGCTCCACGAAAGATTGCGGCTCGGGTGAGGGGGCAGTGACCATTCTCCGGTCGCCAGTCGTCCGTCTTCAGTGGGCCCCCGCCCGCGCGCACGGGCCCCTGAGCACCGTCGGTGATCTCGAGCTCAGCGCGCGGGTGAGCGCCGACTGGCTACTGACGACTGCAGTCTCTCCCCGTCACCCTCCCGGCGCCTCGCCGACCCCGTATCGCTCCTGCAGCACGCGCAGATGATGCTGCACGTGCCCGGCGATGATGTACACGAGCGCGCGGACGCTCACCGGCCGGTCGCTGGCCAGGCCGCGGCGCTCGTGCGTGGCGGGCTCGAGCGTGTCGACCAGCGCCAGGGTAGCGGCGCGAACCGCCTCGAACTCTGTCAGCAGCGACGCGAGGGAGCGGTCATCGAAGGTCGCTCCCCGGACGAACACGTCCTGGTCGAACCCCGGCAGTGGGGTCTCGTCCCCGCGGGCGACGCGCAGCAGGCGATAGGCGAGCACGCGCTCCGTGTCCGCCATGTGGCCGAGCGCCTCCTTGATGCTCCACTTCCCCGGCCCGTAGCGCGCGGCGCCGGCGGCCTCGGAGAGCGGCTCGATCGCGGCGCGAAGAGTCGCCGGCTGAAGCCGCAGGAGGCCGACGATATCGTCGACGTCGCGCACGGCCTGTACGTACACACTCGCCTGCGGCGCGTACTCGCCGTCGGCGGGCGGGTTGAGCGCGGGGGCGCTCACGTGGGGTACGCTCGCCCGTCCGGCGAGCGAGAAGAAGGCGATGCCGCGCTCGTGTGCACCAGATACTCCATAGCCGGGTCTACCGGGATGAACGCCAGCAGCAGGTTCAACGGGTTGCCGGGCTTCAGCAATCGCCTCACGCGCGCTCCGTGGGTTCAGGACGGGAGCAGGATATTCGAAAGGACTCCGCGGCGCAACGAAAGCAGAGGCGGTGCGCTGGCAACGCCGCACTCCCACACCGCGCTCCTGCCTCCCGGCATTCAGGCGTGGACCGGCGCGCAGAAGGAACAAAAATCGGCAGGGAGGTGTTCGAACCGCCCGACGGCGTGGAGAAGGTGCCGCCGGGCCGGACCTCGCCGGCCGAAATTTCACCAGACCCGGGACTTCGATGAAAAAGGCAGTGTTTCTGCTCGCGCTGGGCGCGGTGACGGCCGGCGCGCTCTCCGCGCCAGCGGCCGCTCAGAGCGGGTTCGCCCTCAAGGGGCACTACATCTTCAACGCGACCAGCGCTCAGACCGCGCGTGAAGACCGCCAGATCCCGAATGTCGACGCGCTCAGCCTCGGCGCGGAGGTGGTCCTCCCCTTCGGGGTCGGGATCGGGATCTCCGGCTACACCGCGGACGACGTCGACGAGCTCGATCGCGAGACGACCGAGCTCACGGTCCTCGGCGAGGCCAACTATTTCATCAGCTTCCCGCTTCTTCCGGTTACACCCTACGTCGGCGTTCACGCCGGGCTGGGAATGCTCAGCGGGGACAATGTCACGAACCCGGACCTGGAGATCAGGGACAGGACCCGCTCGCAGGTGGGTTATCAGCTGGGCGTTCGGCTCCAGCCGACCCGTCTCATCGGCGTCGACGCGCAGTGGCGGCGCATGAGCACTTCCGCCGCGAGTGGTCAGGACGGAAGTCTAGAGCGGAACCAGGTGCTGGTGGGTATCACGCTCTTCTGAGCCGCTCCCGGCACGGCACCGAAGCTCAACGGTCCTGGCGATTGCGCCGGGGCCGTTCGGCTTTCTTCCTTCCTCCCTCAGCACCCGGAAGCGGCAGCGCGGCCGCGCCCCTTTGTCGCATTCCTCCACGGCCGGCAGCGCGATACCTGGGACCATCTCGTCGCTGCCGGGGAGCGACGTCGCCTTGCGGAACGCACCTTGCGGCGCGGGGGCGGTCCATTCTTACAAGGGAGCTGACATGGCCGAGGAAGGGACGCAGTCGACGCCCTCGGGGCTGCAGTACCGGGACGATCAGGTGGGGACCGGACCAGAAGCGAAAGCGGGGGATCACGCGGTCGTCCACTACACCGGGGTGCTCGAGAACGGGAAAAAGTTCGACAGCAGCCGCGACCGCAATGAGCCTTTCGAGTTCCCCTTGGGCGCCGGGATGGTCATCCGCGGCTGGGATGAAGGCGTACAGGGGATGCGGGTAGGGGGAAAGCGCACGCTGATCATCCCTCCCGACCTCGGCTACGGCGCTCGCGGCGCGGGCGGCGTCATCCCCCCGAACGCGACGCTGAAGTTCGACGTCGAGCTGATCGAGCTGCGCTGATCACCGAGGTGCGCTGTTCAGTGAACGGCACCCCCAACGTTCACTGAACGTTGCACAGCTGTGCTGACGCCCCGAGCAGCGGATGGCGAAATGCCGCTAAGCGATTGCGATAGCGGGAGTTGCACGGAATTGCCCAGCATGGCATGTCCGGTGCAAATGGGTGGAGGGCGTGACGGCCGAGTGGGCGTCACAGCGAAGGCGTCGTGAGGCGTCCACACCCGTTCAGGAGCACGAAAAAATGTCCAAGAACCGCCTTTTCTCCATGCTCGCCGTGTTCGCGCTCGTCGGCTTCGCCGCCTGCGGCGGTGGCGAGGAGGGCTCGGAGACCGAGGTCACGCAGGACACGATGACGGTTCCGGGCACGGAGATGGTCGAGGTCCCGACCACCGACACTGCGGTCGTCACGACCGAGGTTACGGTCGACTCCACGACGGACACGACGGTCGTTAACTAAAGCTGGAAGGAAATCGGGCCCGGGAGCGATCCCGGGCCCGATTTTTTTACCCCTCAATCGAAGATCGCTCGCCAGACCGCCTGGGTGTCGGCCAGCGAGGCGAACAGGTAGTCGGGACCGCACTCCCGCAGCTGATCCTCCGAGTATGTCCCCGTCGCGACCGCGATCGTCCGCACACCGAGGTGCTCGCCGCACGCGACGTCCAGCGGGGTGTCGCCGATGATCACGACGTCTTTCCCCTCGAAGCGCCGCCCGAAACGCTCCTCGGCCCGATTGATGGCCAACGCGGGGAGCTCGCGGCGCTGCGCGTGATCCGAGCCGAACGCGCCCACCTGGAACCAGTTGAAGTCGATGTCGGCGGCGGCGAGCTTGATCCGGGCGCCCTCGCGCAGGTTGCCCGTGAGCAGCCCCAGGATGGCGTCGGGGTGCTCGTGGAGCATGGCTGTCAGCTCACGCACGCCCGGGAACACCTTGGTAGCCGCCGGGTCGATGTCGCGCTCGAGGACTGGCGTGTAGTGTTGCCAGACCTGCGGCAGCCGAGCGTCGATGGTGGGCTCCTCCACCCCGGCCGCCAGCAGGAGATCGCGCGCGATCTGCGGGTCGGTCTTCCCAGCGAACGAATAACCGCGGGCCGGCCCCGACGTCCCGAAGACCGTCTCCAGGGCGGCGCGGAACGCCCGGCCGGCCACCCCGTCGGTGGTCAGCAGCGTGCCGTCGATGTCGAAGAGGATCAAACGCCGCACGGATAGCTTTCCTGATGATCGTTGAAGCAGACCCAAGGGAGCGCCCGTCGGCCGCGAGAAGTCCACGGTATTTCGCCCCAGCGCGTGGTCTCCGCAGTGAGCTTGCCACGTCGGGCGGGGCGCATAACCTTTTGCCTCTGTTCCCCACCGGAGCCACGTATGAACTGGGCCCACACTCACCTGCTGGTCAATCACATCCCCATTCTCGGTGGGGTTTTCGCCCTGCTGCTGCTGGCCTGGGGGTGGATCCGGCGCGAGGCGCCCATCACCCGCCTCTCGCTCTTACTCTTCGTCGTGCTGGCCGGGGCCGCCATCGCAGTTCACTCGACCGGCGAGCGCGCGGTAGAAGTGGCGGAGCGACTCCCCGACGTCACCCGCCCACTGATCGACGCCCACGAGTCCGCCGCCGGCAAGGCGACCACCGTCTACTTCGTGGCCGGCCTTGCCGCTCTGGCTGGTCTGATCGCCTTCCGTAAGCGCCCTTCCCTCCCCGCCTGGTACCTCGCGGTCATGCTCCTCCTGGGGACCGTCAACGCGGCCATGATCGCGCGCGCGGGACTGCTCGGCGGCGAGATCCGCCATACGGAGGCGCGACGAACAGGGAACGGGGAATAGGGATCGGGGAACAGCTGGCCCGACGATGAAGGGGCCGGCATCGCGGTGATGTCGGCCCCTTCACTTGTCTCCCGCTGCCCCCTGTTCCCTGATCCCTGTTCCCCTAGACGTTCCCGCTGCCTGCGCCTACCTGCTCCTTGATCTCGCTGACGAGCTGCGTCAGCGTCTTCTTGGCGTCGCCGAAAAGCATCCGTGTATTGTCGGCGTAGAAGAGCGGGTTCTCCACCCCGGCGAATCCCGCTGCCATCGACCGCTTCATCACGCTCGCCACCTTCGCGCGGCGCGGGTCGATGATCGGCATGCCGAAGAGCGGGGAGCCGGGTGTTTCGATGGCGTCGGGATTGACGATGTCGTTCGCACCGATCACCAGCGCTACATCCGCGCCCGCGAGGAACTGGTTGGCTTCATCGACATCCGTGATGAAGGCGTCGTACGGCGTGTCTGTCTCCGCGAGCAGAACCGACATATGTCCGGGCATTCTCCCGGCCACCGGGTGGATCGCGTAGCGGACCGTCCCGCCACTCCTTTCCACCAGTTCCGCGAGCTCGCGTACCTGGTGCTGCGCCTGCGCGACGGCGAGCCCGTATCCGGGGATGACCACGACCTGGCGTGCGTACGCGAGCTGGACCGCCAGATCGTCGGCCGTGATCGGCCGTACGGTAAGCCCCTCCGCGCTACGGCCCGCGCCCGCCGCCTGCGTAGCGCCGAACGCGCCGAACAGAACGTTCGTCAGCGAGCGGTTCATCGCCTTGCACATGATCTGGCTCAGGATCATACCGGATGAGCCGACGAGCGCGCCGGAGATGATCAGGACGCTGTTCCCGATCGCGAAACCGGTCATCGCGGCCGCGATGCCGGAGTAGGAGTTGAGAAGCGAGATCACGACCGGCATGTCTGCCCCTCCAATCGGGATCACCAGCAGCACTCCCAGGACGAGCGACAGGCCGACGACCGCGTAGAAGGGCCAGAGCAACGCTTCCGGCGTTGCCACCTGGTACACACTGAGGGCGACGATCAGCACGAAAATCACCGCGTTCAGCGCCTTCTGGCCCGGATACACGATCGGGCGACCCGTCATCACCTCCTGCAGCTTCGCCCAGGCGATCAGGCTTCCCGTGAAGGTCACGGCGCCGATCAGGATCGCGAGCTGGATGCTGATCCCGGTGCCGACCGGGACCTGCTCGCCCACCAGCTCCGCGCGGAGGAACTCGCCGCCGCCGACCACCAGCGAAGCGGCGCCGCCGAAGCCGTTCAGGATCGCCACCATCTGCGGCATGGCGGTCATCTGGACGGTGCGGGCCATGAAGAGCCCGACCGCCGCTCCGACAACCATCCCGGCCGCGATAACGCCGTAGGAGAGGATGTCCCGGTCCACCAGCGTGACCGCGATGGCGAGCAGCATTCCCATTCCCGACAGCGCGTTCCCCTGCCGCGCAG
>JAHWJV010000569.1 GCA_019348265.1 Gemmatimonadota bacterium | reverse complement strand
CGAGCCCACCATGCCCGTATGCTCGCGGCCAGGAAGCGTGCGAAAGTCACGATCCACGAGCGGCTTCACCGTTCGGGCGATGAACTCGAGGTACGCGTCGCCGGAGCCACCCCCTTCCTGCTCGTCCACCCACGGGCTGTATTCGTCGCAGCGCTGCTCACCCATGTTGGGGAGTCCGACGATGATCGCCTCCACTCCGTGAGCGGCGCTCTCTTCCATGGTCTCATCGACCCGCCACTCCGCGCCGAAGCTCGTCGCCTCATCGAAAAGGTTCTGCCCGTCGTGCATGTAGATCACGGGGTAGCGGCGATCGGCGGAACCGTAGGAGGGGGGCAGGTAGATCAGGATATCACGTGCGTTTTCGAGTTGCGGGCTGCGCAGCTCGCGCAGCACCAGCAGCGTCCCCACGACGGTGTGCTCGTCGGCGTCCTCCCCCGTCGCGTACGTCTCCCACTCCATCTCTTCCCCACATTCTTTCCCGGTAAGATCGCGCCGATCCGCGGGAGCGGCGGTGCTGCGATCATCGTGCCCGATTGCTCCGCCGAAAACCGGCCGTGTGACGCGCCCCCCGCTCCCGTCGTCAGAGAATCACCGGGCGGAAAGAGATTCGCGTCCGGACACTACGAACTAAATGACTGGAGGACCCATGTTCCGTCGATCCCTCAAGCTGCCGCTCGCGCTCGCACTGAGCGTATTTCCCCTCGCCGCGTGCGAGGAAGGCGCAGGTCCCATCAGCGCCGGCGGAGCGTCCCAGCTGACCGTCCAGATCACCGACGCCCCGGGCGACCTCGCCGAGGCGAACGTGAAAGTCCAGAAGATCATCCTGATCCGTGAGGAGAGCGGCGACGGCGCTGGATCGGGCCGCGTGGAGCTCACCCCTAAGTCGACCGGCTGGATCAACCTGCTCACGCTGGACAACGGCAAGGTGCAGGACCTGGTCACGCAGACGATCGAACCGGGCACGTATCGGCAGGTTCGCTTGGTGGTGTGCGAGATGTACATCAAGACCAAAACGGGCCAGATCGTAGCGGCGCCCGGGACCGCGCTTCCGGCCGGCGTCACCGCGACCGCCGGGACGGAGCTGAAGCTGACCAGCCAGTGCAAGAGCGGGTTCAAGGTCAACCTCGCTGAGGGTGGGGTGACGGTAGGCACGGGCACGAACACGGTAGTGATCGACTTCGACGTCCAGCGCAGCTTCGCTCACGAGGCCGGCAAGTCCGGCAAGTGGATCGTCTCGCCGTCGCGGCACGGGGTGCGCAAGGAGCGCGGCGGGAGCATCACCGGCAACGTCGTTCTTCAGGGTGTGACCCTTCCGGTCACCTGCGGCGGTACGGCGCTCACCCAGGCCGCGCTGCTGGAGCGGTTCGTCCCGACCGCTACTGCCGGTACCGTCGTCCGCTCCGGAAGCATGAAGGGCACGGGTGCGTTCAGCATCTCGCACCTGACCGCCGGCAGCTACACGCTCGGTGTGGATACGGTCACCTTCTCCAACGGCAACAAGCTCCGCTTCACGGCGATTGCGACGCCGGCGTCGGTAACGGTGACCTCCGGCGGCAACGCGACCTCGAACTACGTCATCAGCGCGGTGACCTGCACCACCGCCTGATCGCGCAGCTCAGCCGCGAACGAAAGCCCCCTCCGCGCTGCGGAGGGGGCTTTGGCTTACGGGGAACGCAATGACATGAGCACGTCTCCACAGAAAGTGTTGTAGCCAACCCGTCGTGGCTGTAGTATTACTGTTTGATGTAATACTCATCGGAGGGGCGAGCATGAAGATCACGACCAAGGGCCAGGTGACGATCCCGCAGGAGATCCGGGAGCGGTTCGGGCTGCTGCCCGGGACGGAGGTGGCGTTCGAAGCCGAGGGTGGGACCGTACGACTGCGGAAGATCCAGAAAGGGAGATCGCGGGGAGACCGGCTGGTAAAGCACATGAGAGGTCGTGCGAAAACGCGTCTCAGCACCGACGAGATCATGGCTTTGACCCGCGGCGAGGAGTGAGGTGAATGGCAATCCTCGTGGATACCAACGTCCTCCTGGACATCCTGATCCCCGACCCCAAGTGGGAGGAATGGTCTTCTATGGCCCTGGCCAGCGCGGCTGACGATTCGGTTCTGGTGATCAACCCGCTGATTTACGCGGAGGTGAGCGTGGGGTTCGACTCGATCGAGGAGCTCGACGAGGCTTTGCCGGATACGATAAGGCGCGAGAATCTACCCTGGGACGCGG
>JAHWJV010000568.1 GCA_019348265.1 Gemmatimonadota bacterium | reverse complement strand
CCGTATGCGTCAGGTTTGGAGATCCGATGGACGAGCAAAAGGCGAGGATGAGCGTCGCGGGGATGACCTGCGGGCACTGCGAGGTGAGCATCGGTCGAGCCCTCGAGGACGCCGGGGCTCTCGGGGCTGAGGCGGACTTCCGCCGCGGAGAGGCCGTGTTCGACCTTCCCGCGGGGGTGGATCCGGAGTCCCTTCGGGGAGCGGTACGGCAGGCCGGGTACGATCCGGGGACGGTCGAGTGGATCGGCCGGGAGCCGGCGCGTGCGCGGGTCGACGGTGGCGACTATGACTACGACCTGGCGATCATCGGCTCGGGCGGCGGGGCGTTTGCCGCGGCGATCCGGGCCGTCGACTCCGGGGCTCGGGTGGTTATGATCGAGCGCGGGACCATCGGCGGTACGTGCGTCAACGTCGGCTGCGTGCCGAGCAAGACGCTCCTCAGGGCCGCCGAGACCTACCACCGCGCGGGCCACCATCCCTTCGAGGGGGTAGAGACGAAGGCGGGGGCCGTGGACTACGGCGCCCTCGTCGCGCAGAAGGACGGGCTCGTCGAGGACCTCCGCAAGGAGAAGTACGCCGACCTCGTGGACGAGTACGGCTGGGAGTTCGTCGAGGGTGAGGCCAGCTTCGAGGACGCGGGGACGCTGCAGGTGGATGACCGGCGCATACGCGCGGGGGCCTACCTCGTCGCCACCGGAGCCAGGCCGGTCGTTCCCGATGTTCCCGGGCTCGAAGAGGCCGGCTACCTGACGAGCACGACGGCGATGGAGCAGCAGTCGCTGCCCGCGTCGATGGTCGTGCTGGGCGGCGGGTACGTAGGGCTGGAGCAGGCCCAGCTGTGGGCGCACCTGGGCGTCGCCGTGACGCTCGTCGGGCGGTTCGCGCCGCATGCCGAGCCGGAGATCGCCGACGTCCTGCGCGGGGTCTTCGCCGACGACGGCATCGCCGTGGTCGAGCAGCGCGCCGTGTCGGTCGAGAAGACGCCGGACGGCGTCACGGTCCGGACCGACGGCGGGCTGGAGGTGTCCGGCGAGCGGCTGCTGGTCGCGACCGGCCGGTTCGCCGACACCGGCGACCTCGGGCTGGACGCCGCCGGGGTGAAGACCGACGAGCGCGGGTTCGTCGTCGTCGACGCCAACCAGCGGACCAGCAACCCCAGCGTCTTCGCCGCCGGCGACGTGACCGGGGGACCGGGGTTCGTGTACGTGGCGGCGCTCGGGGGCGGGATTGCCGCGCAGGCGGCGCTTTCGGACTCGACCGGGGAGGCGCCCATCCCGATCGACCTGGCGGCCGTGCCCAGGGTGACCTTCACCGATCCGCAGGTCGCGGCGGTGGGGCTGACGGAGGAGCAGGCGAAGGCGGCCGGCTTTACGGCGCGCGGGACGACGTTCCCGGTCGCGGCGCTACCGCGCGCGGTGGTCTCCCACCGCACGGCCGGGGTGGTCAAGCTGGTGGCGGAGGAGGGGACGGACCGGCTCCTTGGCGCACACATGGTCGCGCCCAACGCCGGGGACGTGATCGGGGAGGCCGTGCTGGCGGTGCGCTTCGGGCTCACCACTCGCGATCTGGTCTCCACGCTCCACGCGTACCTCACGTGGGGCGAGGGGCTGAAGCTCTCGGCGCAGACGTTCACCAAGGACGTCGCCAAGCTCTCCTGCTGCGCGTAGCTGGGATTCCGGTTTACCTGACGGGGGGATCGTATGACCGATTCGTTTGACCTGGTGGTCGTCGGTACGGGAGCCGGCGGATCGACTCCGGCGAGCCGGTGCCGCGCGGCAGGGTGGAGCGTCGCCGTGGTGGACGACAAGCCCTACGGAGGAACGTGTGCCCTGCGGGGCTGCGACCCCAAGAAGGTGCTCGTCGGGGGAACGGAGGCGGTGGACCTGCACCGGCGCCTGGCCGGGTACGGGGTCAAGGGAGAAGCGTGGATCGACTGGCCGGCGCTCATGCGCTTCAAGCGCACGTTCACCGAGCCGGTGCCCGGGAAGCGCGAGGCCACCTTCGACGAGGCCGGCATCGAGCTGCTCCTCGTCGGCGACTCCGCCTCCAACAACGTCTACGGCAACGAGACGTCCCTACCGGTCACGGTCGACGAGCTCCTCCCGCTCACCCGGGCCGTCGCCCGCTCGGTGAAGCGCGCGATGGTCGTCGGCGACCTGCCCTTCGGGTCCTACCAGGCCAGCCCGGAGCAGGGGTACCTCACCGCCGTCCGGTTCATGAAGGAGGCGGGCGCGCACT
>JAHWJV010000567.1 GCA_019348265.1 Gemmatimonadota bacterium | reverse complement strand
CGGCGCGCAACGCGTCCTCGGCGGGCCCCGGGCGGCCGGTCCAGCGCAGCACCCGCGCCAGCCCCGTCCACGCCTCGGGGTCGTTGGGGTAGCGGGCGCTCAGCTCGCGCCAAAGCCGCTCGCTGCGCGCCAGATCGCCGCGCCACGCGGCCACTCGCGCCAGCCCCTTCTCCGCGTCGCGCGACGGCCCACGCGCCGCGATGCGCCGGTAGCGCGCGTCGGCCTCGTCCAGCCGGCCGGCCCACGCGAGGGTGCGTGCGAGGCCGAGCTCGGCCTCGGCGTCGTCGGCATGGCCGGCGAGCCACCCCTCGTAGGCGGCGAGCGCCTGAGGGAAGCGCGACGCCCAGGCCAGCGTCTGCGCGCGGCCGAGCGCGGCAACGAGCCGATCGAGCGCTTGCTGATGCGGCACACGGCGATGGATCGCGTGGCCCCGGATGCACTCCTCACCGATGCGATCCCGAGCTACTTCATCTCTCCTGCCGTCCCCGTGTGGGACGCCGCTGCGCGCGGCCCGTGGACGCTGGAGGTCACGGGCGCGGTGAAACGCCCGGTCCGGCTCTCGCCGACGGAGCTGGCGCGACTGCCCAGCGTCACACACCGGGTGAACCACTACTGTGTGGAGGGGTGGACGGCGGTGATGGAGTGGACCGGGGTGCGCGTCAGCACGCTGGCGCGGCTGGTGGGGCTTCGACCCGATGTGGAGTACGCGGACTTCGAGTCGTTCGACTCCGGCTACCACGAGAGCTGGGACCTGGAGAGCGCGCTGCACCCGCAGACGCTGATCGCATACGGCTCACAGGGGGAGTGGATCAGCCCCGCGCAGGGCGCACCGGCGCGGCTCCACTCCCCGGTCAAGCTAGGGTACAAGAGCGTGAAGTATCTCACGCGCGTCGTCTTTCTCCCGCACCGCGCAGGCGGGTACTGGAGCGATCAGGGATACGAGTGGTACGCCGGGACGTGAGATGCGGCGAGCTGACCGGTCCTTGATGGCAGGAGCGGCGTCTCGAGGGTTCCTGATGGGTGAGGTCCTCCCTCGTCCGCTGTCGGGACGGAGCCGCAGTCCTCGGAGCGATCTGGAGCGGCGTCAGTCTCCGCCGCAGTTCCGCATCGCTCGGCTTCTCGGCCTCGGTCTGCTGTACCGCCGCCACCGGCTAGGCCTGCGCGCCCACGGCGTCGGGCCCCATGCACCCGGCGAGGACAGAACCGAGACGGCTAAGGCGGCATTCCGAATGTATTTCGACGTCGAGTTGCTCATCAGATCGTTTCAGCAGCACATCTCTCCACAGCATTCGCCGATCGCCTTCGGACGTAGCCTGGGAAGCGGGCGGTCGTCGCCACGTGAGGAGAAGGCGACGACCCAAGCGCCGACCTCTACTCCGGCACATCCAGCTTGAGCGCGGCGGAGTTGATGCAGTAGCGCTGGGCGGTCGGCTGCGGCCCGTCCGGGAAGACGTGACCCAGGTGCCCCCCGCAGGTCTCGCAGAGCACCTCGGTGCGGCGCATCCCGTGGGTGAGGTCCGCCTCCTCCCGGATGTTCTCCTCGGAGACGGGAGCGTAGAAGCTGGGCCAGCCGGTGCCGGAATCGAACTTGGTCTCGGAGCTGAAGAGCTTGGTGCCACATCCCGCGCACCGGTACACTCCCCTCTCCTTGCTGGCGTTGTACTCGCCCGTGAAGGCACGCTCGGTCCCCTTCTGCCGCAAGACGCGGTACTGCTCCGGTGTGAGCTGCTCCCGCCACTCCGCGTCCGTCTTCTCGGTTCTTTCTCCCATTCTCCATCCTCCCGTCTGATCCCGAAGGCTCTCTAGAAACGCCACGACTCTGCGCGGCAGCGTTCCCTTCTATAAGGAAGGGCCTGCGGAATAAGTTCCACATGAAGTGGTTTGTAACGGCGTTCCAATGCCGGCTCCGACCCGCGATGATCGCCGTGGGTCGCAGCGGGAACTTTTTGGGGCATGGATGCGTTACAGACCGCGACAGCCGCAGATTAGCGGGGGAGGATGAGCGAGATGGTGAAGGTCGCAGCGGCGCTCAACAGCTACAACGCAAGGAAGGAAGTGATGGCGAGGGAAGTCGCAACTCTGGGCGGTGGATGCTTCTGGTGTACTGAGGCTGGGCGGATTCAGGGGGTCGTCGCAACACCTCACCAGAGGAGTTGCGATGAGTACTCGGAAGCGGCGTTCGGCGCGAGGCGTGTTGCGCTCGCCGGGCCGGCCACCGGTCGCGCGGCGGGAGGATCGG
>JAHWJV010000566.1 GCA_019348265.1 Gemmatimonadota bacterium | reverse complement strand
GACACCATCGTCGGGGCCGTGCCCAAGCCGGTCCTCGAGCGGAAGATCCAGGAGCACCTGTAAACTGCAGGGAACAGGGAACAGCCTGCCCGATCTCTGTTGGGGCCGACATCTAGCCTGATGTCGGCCCTCTCGCTTTTTTACTTCCCCTGTCCCCTGTTCCCTGTTCCCTCTTCCCTGTTCCCTCTCTTGCCAGCTTTCTACGTCGTCAGCACTCCGATCGGCAACCTCGGAGACCTGAGCTACCGCGCGGTCGAGGTGCTGAAGAGCGCGGACGTGATTCTCGCCGAGGACACGCGGCGGACGGGTACCCTGTTGCGGCACTACGGGGTGGAGAAGCGGATGATCTCGGCGCACGAGCACAACGAGTCGGCCCGCTCGAGGCTGATCGTGGAGCTGCTGCAGGAGGGGCAGGACGTCGCGCTGGTGACGGACGCGGGGACGCCGCTCCTGTCCGATCCAGGCGCGCGGCTGGTGAGAAGTGCGGTGGACGCCGGATTCGAGGTCGTGCCGATTCCGGGGGCGTCGGCGCTGCTCGCGGCACTGGTGGCGTCGGGTCTCTCCGCGGACCGCTTCACGTTTTACGGCTTCCTCCCCCGCAAGGGCGGCGATCGCACCCGCCTGCTGGGGGAGATCGCCGGGTCCGCCTACACGTCCGTTATCTACGAGTCGCCGAACCGCGTGCACGCGCTGGTCGAGGATCTGCTCGAGGTGGCGGGGTCCGAGCGTCGCGTGGTGGTAGCGCGGGAGCTGACCAAGCTGCACGAGGAGTTCTACCGTGCCACGCTCGGGGAAGCGGTCCCGCACTTCGAGGGCCGCGCCCTGAAGGGGGAAGTGGTGGTTCTGCTGGATGCCAACCAGCTCCCGGTCGACGACGAGGTTACCCGGTCCGCCGCCCGGACGCTCGCCGAGGCACTGCTCGCGCAAGGACTCGCGCCGAGTGCGGTGGCGAAAGAGCTCCGCGCCCGACTCGACATCTCGCGCAACGAGGCATACCAGCTGGTGCAGGAGCTGACGACCTGACCTGGCTCAGGCCGCGAAGCCTGCCTGGGAGACGGTGACCTCGATCTCCGCCGGTAGAGGAATTCCGAGCAGGGCGGCGGGACGGCTGGAAGCCATCGCCCAGGCCTCCGGGAAGGGGAGGCCGCAATGAAGGGCCACGTTGACCACGGCGCGATCGAGCGTCAGAGCGGATCCGGCGAGATTGGGCTGCCCGGGTTTCGAGACGCGCAGATCCGCCGAGACCTCCAGCGCTTCCTCTCCCAGCCGGTACACTCCGGGCGGTGCGTCGGCCGCCGCGATCGCGTCGGTCACCAGGATACTTCGCTCCACGCCTTTGGCGCGAAGGAAGTTCTTCAGCGCGTACCAGGGCAGATGGTGCCCATCGGCGATGAAGCTGGCTGCCAGCCTGTCGTCGGCGAGCTGCACCTGGATGTAGTTGGCGTGCCGGGGAAGGAGTTGGTGGGAGCCGTTGCCGAGATGCGTGGAGAGAAGGGCACCGGCGGAGGCGGCGGCGTCGAGCTCCGCCGGGCCCGCGCTGGTGTGCCCGATCGCGATCCGTATGCCGGCGGCGGTAGCAACGCCAATCAGCTCCAGCGCGCCGGGAAGCTCCGGCGCGAGGGTGAGCAGCCCGATTCGGCCCCCGCTCGCGTCCTGCAACCGCTCCAGCAACTCGGGCTGAGCTTCGGGGGTGACGCAGTGCGCGAGCGGGTGCGCGCCGCCGTAGGCGCGTTCGTGGCGGCGGTGCTGCTGCTGCCCCCGCTCGCCTTCCCCGTCGGTCACGTCACCGAGCGTGAGTACGTCCCGATGCTGGCGGTCACCGAGCAGCTCTGCGCGGCGCTCGAGCCGGACGACGCGGTCGTCCTGCTCGGCGGCAGCCGGATCGCCACCGCGCTGCCGCAGACGATCTCGAGCTTCTGCGGCGTGCCGGTGGCGGTCATCGACAGCACGACGACCCCGGACCAGCTGACCGAGGTCGCCCGGTCGGCGCAGGAGGCCGGGAAGCGGCTGGTCTACCTGAGCCCGACACCGGAGCCGGTGCTGGCCGCCGGGCCGGTGCCGGGCGAGTTCCGGCCGGTCGTCGACGTGACCGTCTCGGTGGTGGCGCTGTCGCTGCTGGGCCGGCCGGACGAGCGCTTCGCCTTCCCGCTGACGATCTTCCTGGCGCCGGCGCCGTAGCCCTACTTGAGCTGGAGCAGCTCGCGCAGCTCGGACGCCGCCGCGTCGCTGATCACATCGGTG
>JAHWJV010000565.1 GCA_019348265.1 Gemmatimonadota bacterium | reverse complement strand
CTGCTCGCCCTCCACGGGCTCCAGCCGAGCATGAGCGGTAAGGGCAACGCCTACGACAACGCGGTGTCGGAGAGCTGGATGTCGACGTTCAAGGCGGAGTTGGTGGAAGAGTCGGACTGGCATACGCACGCTGAGGCACGGCGCGACATCTTCGAGTACATCGAAACGTGGTACAACACTGTGCGCTTGCACTCCAGCTTGGGCTACAAGAGTCCGGCTGAGTACGAAGCACAAGCGGCTCGCACACCGCGAGCCGCATAAACCACGTGTCCACCCTTGCGGAGCAAGCTCACTCGTCCACCCTCTCCCACAAACAGCGTGGGAGAGGGGGTACACTTCAGGTCGGGTGTGCACCCAAGCTCTTGGTGCACAACGTTCTGTCATCCTGAGGCCCAGGCGCGCCGGACTCGCCCGCGCACCGTCCCTCGCGGGCCGAAGGATCTTGCCCGCGTCACTTCTCAGCCCGGGCGCGGTAGCGGCACCGATGCCTTGTTGGCGGTATGTGCCGGGGCTGGATTGGCGCGCCTCGCGTGGTGTGACGGATCCTCACCGGGAGGGAGCGGAACCGGACAGAGGTACCCTTTGCCAGTGGCGCGGAGCCAGGAGATAGCCGGCCAGCCCTCCGAACCCTCCGCCCAGCCCGAATCCGATGACCACGACGGGCAGCAGCACGATAGGATCGCCTCCCGCGCGCAGGTACACGGAGCCTCCGTACGCGATGGCGGCAATCGCGCCAATGGCGGAACCGACGCGGACTCCGCGCCGCCTGTCGTGTCCCAGGCTCAACTCCAGGCTCGTGATCTCCCCGAGAGGCAGGCTGGGTACGATGCCGCCTTCCGTGAAAAAGAGCGTATCGGCTTGAAAGTCCTGTAGCCGGAGTTCGACGTCGCTGAAGCCCAGGCCCGGTGCGGAAAGGCGCACGCGCGCTCCGACCGGCTCGGCGCGCCAGCTAACGGTAGGGTCAACGTGCCGCCAGCGCCGCGGCTCCGATGCCGTCCCTGGCAGTACGGCTACCGCAGCGAAGACGGTTCCAAGGAGCAAGCTCTCAGCCACACCTGTGCCCCGCACGATGCCTGCGGCTGCCCCGATCGCCGCGGTGCCCCCAAGCAGGACACCCGTACTGAATCTCGTGGAGGACTCGACTTCGAAGCGAGCGACATCTTCCAGGGCAACCTGCGCCAGCCCGAGTTCCGGCGTAATCGCTCGCAAGCTATCGCCGCTCCTGGCCAGGACCGCTCCGATGTATCCGGTGGTGTCAGGTGCGGAGCGGAGCAGGAGCCGGACGGTGGAACCGCTCCTGAGCAAAGGAGCGGGGTCGGGAGACTGGGCCGCGAGTGGTACGCTGGCGACGAGCAGGAAAAGCGACAGGATGCGGAACATAGAGCGCCTGAACTTGGGGTGAACGGGGCGGAGCGGTGGGGCGCGGCCGGGAGACCCCCCGCTCAGTGCCGCGCGCGCCTGCGGCCCTTGTGGCCGCCCTTGCCTCCGCGGCCCCCTCCCCCGCCCTTGCGCTGCCCGGCCCGCCGCGGCCCGCGTCCACCCTCGTCGCGACCGCCGCCGCCGTGGCGCCCGCGTCCGCCGCCGCGCGGGCGGTCTCCGTCTTCCGCGTCACGGGCACGGGCGCGCGTGGCGGGTGAGGTTTCGCGCACCAGCACGCGCGCCTCGTCCAGCGAGGTGGCGAGCGCCGACAGGGCGGCGTCCGGGGTGCGCTCGGCCGCCGATGCCGCGTAGAGCCGCTCCAGGGCTCGGTGCACGAGCGTGCCTTTGACCGCGGCCACCGACGGGGGGAACAGCACGGCGATCGCGATGTTCACCGGCGCGCTCATGCTCAGGTAGGGGTGCGCCGTCGCCGGGGCGGCCAGCAGGTTGGCCAGCCCGCAGACCAGGCACCAGAACAGCGCCGCCTGCCAGGAGACCTCGCTCCACTGCCCGCGCAGCGCGCCGAGGACCGCCAGGCAGATCAGCCCGGCCACCGCAAGGCCCGCGTACGCGGGGAACACCGAGGTGGCGGCGGCCGGCGGGCAGATGATCCTCGCCAACGCGTACCACATCTACCTGCGCCCGGGCGACGAGATGGTGCGCGCCCTGGGCGGGCTGCCGCCGATCCGCGTCGGCACCGCAGCGGAGGTCGTCCTCGTGCACGCCGCCCTGCGCGCCGGCTACCGGGTCGCGCACGTGCCGGCGGCGCTGTCGTGGCGCTGCGGCCCTGCGTCCGGCACCGCGCCGGAGGCCGTGCTGCGCGAGCACGCCTGCGCGGCCGGGGCCGCGCTGCTGGCGGCGGTCGGTCGGGAGCGGCGCGCCG
>JAHWJV010000564.1 GCA_019348265.1 Gemmatimonadota bacterium | reverse complement strand
GGGTGGCGTTCCGGCCCAACACGACCGTATGGAGATGACCGCAACGCCCGGCGCCATGCTCCTCGGGTGGGAACGTTCAATCGTGCGTGATCCGCAGCGGGACGGTGGTGCCGCCCCAGCGCAGGTGGAGCACGGCGGAGTCCGCCGTGGCCACGGGAAAGCCGAACTCCAGGGTTTCGGTGAACGGGCCGGCGGCGGGAACCACGCGCAGCCGCAGGGCGTCCCTGCCTTCCGGATAGGGCACGTGCGGCACCCGGGCCGCACGGCTGAAGATCAGCGTCCACTCGTCCGGGCGCGGAATCGCCCAGATGCTGTACTCGCCCGCCGGAAGCGCGCGGCCGTTCACCCGTACGCTTCGGCTGACCTCGAGCCGCGTCGCCTCGTCCGCGCCGGGATTCCAGATGCTGTCCCACGGTACGATACCGCCGTACAGCGTGCGCCCGCGCGCCGACGGCCGGTTGTAGACGACGCGGAGCTCGGCGGATCCCATGCGCTGGCGGACCTCCGCGGGCTGGCTCTTCCGCTTCGCGCCGTCCGGCAGCCCCGAGCAGGCGGCGGCGATCAGGATGGGAAGGATGCCGAGGGCCCTCCAGGCGCGGGCACGCATCAGCGGATCACGCGGAAGACGAGATCGAACGCCAATTTGGCCGTGGGGGTCAGGTGGGTGCGGCGCCAAGCGTCGGCGGGCAGGGTGGCGTGAATGTCAGAGATCAGCGCGTACTTCATCGGGGCATCCTCACGCGAGGGCGTAGGGCCAGTTCCATCAGGGAAGCGGGCAGGCTCGGGTCGCGGCCGCGATGGGCGGGCGTGCTCCTCGCGGTCTTGCTGCTCCAGCTTCTCAAATCGGCACGGGCGAGACTCAGGTCGATGCGGCGCGACAGCATCACCAGAGCGACATTGAACGCGGGGCTGCGCGCCTCGTCGCGTTCCACTGCAGCCGGGTCCGGCATCCCCCAGTGGACGCTTGCCCGGCCGGCCGGGGAAGGTCCGGCGCGAATCGCGTGCCCGGTCGCACACGGTGATGAGGTCCCCAGGCTGGTCCCGCAGCTCCTCCACACCCCGGGGTCTGCGCCCGCCCCACTCGATCCGGAACTCCCTTGCTCTCATGCCCGTCCACCGGGGTCAGCCGGTAACAGTCCGAAGCCATGATGTACGGGGTGGGACGCCGCCGCTTCTACGATCAACGATTTCGAGAGGATCATGCCACGCTGCTGTCCGCCCGCGCCCTCGCCGGCCCCGTACGACTCGCCGGAGGAAGAAATCGCCGCACTCGCCAAGGCCCTGGGCCATCCGGTCCGGGTCCAGATCCTTCGCATCCTCCTCGAGCGGGAGGAGTGCCTCTGCGGAGAGATCGTCGACGAGCTTCCGCTCGCCCAGTCCACCGTCTCGCAGCACCTGAAGGTGCTCCGCGAGGCGGGGCTGATCCATGGAGAGATCGATGGGCGGCGCACCTGCTACTGCGTGAGCGAGGAGCGACTGGAACGGCTGGAGGCGCTTCTCGGAAGTCTTTGCGCCGTAGGCACCCCTTTCTCTGGAGACGCCCCATGAAATATGCACTCATCTCGGACATCCACGCCAACGTCCCCGCCCTCGAGGCCGTTCTGCAGCACATCAGCGGCCAGCCCAGCCTCGCGGCCACCTACCACTTGGGCGACCTGGTGGGCTACGCCCCGTGGCCGAACGAGACCGTCTCGCTGCTCAAAGGCTTTCGCGTGCAGGGGATCGCGGGAAACTACGACAGCACGGTAGCCACCGACTACAAGCACTGCGGCTGCAAGTACGAGGACCCCCGCCAGGAGGAGCTCGCCCACATCTCGTACGAGTGGACTCGGAAGCACACCAAACCCGAGACTAAGGGCTTCCTCGCCGCGCTCCCCTTCCGGATGGACATTCGGCCACGTGGGGGGCACACGCCGGGCCCGCGGCTGATCCTGCTCCACGGCGCGCCCACGCTCAATACACTCTACTGGACCGAGGACCGGGACGACGCCTTCTGTCTCAAGATGGCGGAGCACGCGGGCGCGAGACCAGGCGACGTAATCTGCTTCGGGCACACCCACAAGCCGTGGCATCGCGTCGTCGAGCGGATCCACTTCGTCAACAGCGGCTCGGTGGGACGTCCGAAGGACGGCGACTGGCGAGCCGGCTATGTGATCCTGGACATGAGCGGTGAGACGCCCGCGGTGGAATTCATCCGGGTCGAGTATGATCTGGAGCGGGCGAAGAAGGCCATCCGGGAGAGCGAGTTGCCGGACGAGTTTGCGGAGTACCTCGCCACGGGCGGGGTGACGACTGCGGCTCGCTGAA
>JAHWJV010000563.1 GCA_019348265.1 Gemmatimonadota bacterium | reverse complement strand
GCGGAGAAACAGTCCGTAGCTGGCGTGCATACGGCCGATCTTCGGCTCGAGCCCGTCGAAGTTCCCGGCCACCAGCAGGTCCAGGGATCCATCGCTGTCGAAGTCCCCCGGAAGCATCCCGTAGACGGGGGAGAGCTGCGCTTCCCGCGGCAATGGCAGCAGGGTGAATGAGCCGTCACCGTTGTTCCGCGCGAGAGCCGTGTGGAAGGTGTACGCCTTCTTGAGCGCCGCGTCGGCCAGCTCCGCGCCCCGAAACACCTCGTCAATCGTCTTCGCGGCGTAATCCCTGTAGCTCGGGAAGCGCGGCTTCAGGAACGGCAGTGATTTGATGATCTCATCGCGCAGCTCCAGGGGATAACTGACCCCGTGCGTTGGGTAGGCGATGATCGGCTCGGTGAAGCCGTTCCGGTCGAAGTCCTTCACGTGCATCGTCGAGGGGACCTCCGCGGTCGCGCTCAGGCGCGTGTTGAGCCCGAGGTTCCCCACGACGAAGTCGACTCGCCCGTCCCCGGTGAAGTCCCCCGGTACGATCCGGTTCCACCAGCCGTTGCTCCGCCGCAGGCCAGGAACGTCGAGCTGCTGGAGCCGGCCGCGCCCGGTGTTGCGAAAGACCGAGATGGGCATCCACTCGCCGACCACCACCAGCTCCGGACGGCCATCTCCGGTAAGGTCGCGCCAGAGCGCGTCCGTGACCATGCCGGCCCGCCGGAGGCCGGGCGCCACCTCGTCGGTGACGTCGCTGAACCGACCGCGCCCGTCGTTCCGCAGGAGCGTGCTCGTGGGGTCCGCGCCGTACCGCCACGGAACCACTCGCCCGCCGACGAACAGGTCGACGTCTCCGTCTCCGTCGAAATCGGCGGCCGCCACGCGCGAGCCGCTCACCCGATCGGCCGGCAGGTGACCCTCCGCTTTTCGGAATCCACCCCGCCCGTCGTTCAGGTACAGTCGGTCCTGGAGCGCGGGTGAATCCTCGGAGAAGTCGTTCCCCCCGCTCACGACGTAGAGGTCCGGGTGATCATCCCCGTTCGCTTCGAAGAACACGGCCCCCAGGTCCTCCGAGGCACGGTCCTGCTCGAAGATCCCCAGATTGCTCGCCGCAAAGCTGCCGTCCCTCCGTTGTAGCAGGAGCCGCCCGGCCTGGTCCTTCGCGCCGCCGATGAAGACGTCGTCGAGGCGGTCGCCATTCACGTCCGCGACGGCCGCGTAAGGACCTTCGGTGGAGAGCAGCTTCGGAATGAGCGGCTCGCGGTCGAAGTCCACGAACTCGTTTTCCCGGTGAACGAAGTCCAGCGCCACGGCCGCCGATTCGTCCGCGAAGAGCGGGGTGGAAGCCAGCGCGGGTGCGGCGGCGCCGGCGGGTCTCGCCTCCGACTGCCGAAAGGTCAGGCGCTGATTCGCCGCTACGCGGTCTCGAACGCTCACCCGCCCGTCCGGCCACTCCACCGTCACGGAGCTCAGGGTGTCGAGCTTCCCGACACCGAAGGTGAGTGGATAGTCGACGCTCGATTGGAAGCCTCGCGAGGGCATCAGCTCCTGCACGAAGATCTGCTCGCCGCTCTGCACCGTCACCCGGGCACCGATGGCGAACCGATTGCCACCCTCACCCTCCAGCCTTATCTGAAGGTATCGGTTGTCCAGCAGCGCGCGCGCATTGTTTCGGTAGATGGAGACCTCCTGGTTGATGTTGTTCACCACCAGGTCCAGCGCCCCATCACCGTTCAGGTCCGCATACGCCGCTCCGCTGGAGAAGCCCGCCGTGTTCAGTCCCCACTCCGCCGAGACGTTCGAGAAGGTGAGACGCCCGTCGTTGCGGAAGGCATAGTTCGGCAGCGGCGTCGTGCTCATCGCCCGGACGAGGCGCAGGAAGTCCACCCGCTTGCTCTTCACCGCGGCCGCCATCGTCTGGTCGTTCGCCAGAAAGGAAATGAAGTCCTGCGAGGTGAGATCTCGGGGCATCCCGTTGGTGACGTGGAGGTCCTTGAACCCATCCTGGTCGAAGTCGGCGATCAGGGCGCTCCAGCTCCAGTCCGTCCGCGCCACGCCCGCCATCTGACCGATGTCGCTGAAGGTGCCATTCCCATTGTTCATCTGCAGCATGTTGCGCATGAACTGATGGTGATAGCCGTTCCTCAGCTTGGTCTGGTAGAGGTCCCACCCCTCGAAGGAGGACATCATCTTCAGCCGGTAGTCGTCCTCCGGCATCATGTCGGTAGTGTAGACGTCCGGCCAGCCGTCGTTGTCTACGTCCGCGATGTCTGAACCCATCGAGAAGTAGCTGATGGCGGGCATCTGCTGATCGAGGACCTCGCGGAAGGTGC
>JAHWJV010000562.1 GCA_019348265.1 Gemmatimonadota bacterium | reverse complement strand
GTACCTGAAGGCGGTTTCCGCGCCGTACGTGGGGCTGCAGTTCATCCCGACGGGCGGGATCAGCCTCTCCAACATCGGGAGCTATCTCGCCTTCAAGCCGATCGTGGCGTGCGGCGGGTCCTGGATGGTGGCGCAGGACTGGATCCGCGCCAAGGACTTCGCGCGCATCCAGCAGGAGGTGGCCAGCGCGGTACAGGCGGTCGGGGAGACCTCGCGGTAAAACCATGGGCGGGCCTCAGGCCCGCGGGCGATAGGGACGGCGCGGGCGGGGAATGATCGCGGGCACACCAGCCCGGGACGACGGATTTCTGAGCCAACAACGGAGCGTGCGATGTCTGCGAAGAGAGTGGATGGGCAAGAACCGCTCGCGAAGAACGATCCGGTGGTTTCGGGGACCATGACCGGCGGGGAAGTGTTCGTCGAGGAACGGATGCCCGGCTTCGGCTACCGCTGGACCATCGTCGCGCTGCTCTTCTTCGCCGCCACCATCAACTACGTCGACCGCGGCGTGCTGGGGATCCTCGGACCCACGCTGACCGAGGAGCTCGGCTGGACCGAGGCCCAGTACGGCGACATCATCTCCTGGTTCAGCCTCGCATACGGCGTGGGCTTCCTCGGGATGGGGCGGCTGATGGACCGGATTGGCGTGCGGTGGGGGTTCACCGCCGCCGTCGTCGCGTGGAGCCTCGCCGCCATGGCGCACGCCTTCGCTCGCACGGCGACCGGATTCTCCGTCGCCCGGGCGGCGCTCGGTCTCGGCGAGGCCGGCAACTTCCCCGGCGCCATCAAGGCGACGGCGGAGTGGTTCCCGAAGAAGGAGCGTGCCTTCGCGACCGGGCTGCTGAACGCGGGGACGAACGTCGGCGCGATCGCCGCGCCGCTGCTCGTGCCGTGGATCGCGCTGAACTGGGGCTGGCAGATGGCGTTCATCGCCACGGGTGCCGTCGGTTTCGTGTGGCTCCTCTTCTGGATCCCCATGTATCGCGATCCACAGCACCATCCACGCGTGTCCCGGGCGGAGCTGGCGCACATCCGCAGCGATCCGCCCGAGCCCACCCAGCAGATCCCCTGGCTCAGCCTGCTCACCTACCGGCAGACGTGGGCCGTGATGCTCGGAAAGTTCCTGACCGACCCGATCTGGTGGTTCTATCTGTACTGGCTGCCGAAGTTCCTGGACGCGAACTTCGGGATTCGGCTCGCGGGAATCGCCGCGCCGCTGATCGTCATCTATCTGGTCGCCGACGTCGGCTCAGTGGGCGGCGGCTGGTTCTCGAGCGCGCTCATCAAGCGGGGCTATTCGATCAACTGGGGGCGGAAGATCGCCATGGGCACCGCCGCGCTGTTGATCGTCCCCACGATGTTCGCGCCGGCGGCCAACAGCCTCTGGGTGGCGGTCGGCATCGTCAGCGTCGCCGCCGCGTCCCACCAGTGGTGGTCGGCGAACCTCTATACCATCGCCAGCGACATGTTCCCGAAGCAGGCGGTCGCGTCGGTGATCGGGCTCGCCGGCTTCGCCGGCGCTATGGGCGGCGTGCTCTTCCAGCGCGCCACCGGCCGCATCCTGGAGGCCACGAACAACAACTACACGATCATCTTCATGGTCTGCGGGAGCGCCTATGTGATCGCCTGGCTGGTGATCCACACCATCGTGCCGCGCCTCCAGCAGGTCGAGCTCGAGGGCCCGACCGCCTGATCCACGCCCGCTGAACCGCGGAGAACCGCCATGCAAGCTCGCCTGATGGGCACGCTGCTCGCCGCCGGAGTGTTCCTCGGTGCCGCTCGCGCGCAGGCGCAGGACGGGGTTACGCAATCCCGGTTCATCTACACGGATCCGCCGACGCCGCAGTGCCACGCCTCCACGATTGTGGAGACGCCGACCGGGATGGTGGCGGCCTGGTTCGGGGGCGAGTACGAGCGGCACCCGCTGGTTCAGATCTTCGTCTCGCGCCACGAGGGCGGGCGCTGGACGACGCCGGTCGCGGTCGCGGACGGGAAGCAGCCGAGCGGGCCGCAGCTGCCGACCTGGAACCCGGTTCTCTTCCAGCCTCGCGGGGGCCCGCTCACGCTCTACTACAAGGTCGGTCCGTCGCCCAGCACCTGGTGGGGGATGGTGATGACCTCTCCGGACAACGGGCGCACCTGGTCCAGCCCGCAGCGCCTCCCCGAAGGGGTGCTGGGGCCGATCAAGAACAAGCCGGTCCAGCTCGCCGACGGGACTATCGTCTCGGGCTCCAGCACCGAGAACGACGGCTGGCGGCTGCACTTCGAGCTGTCGCACGACCAGGGACGCAGCTGGCTGGTCACCGGCCCGATGCACGACCCG
>JAHWJV010000561.1 GCA_019348265.1 Gemmatimonadota bacterium | reverse complement strand
GGGGTGGTACCTGACGGACCGGGTGATCGAGCCGCGGCTGGCGCAGGTGGCGGTGGACGGCGATCCGGCGGAGATCCCCACCTTCGACGAGGTGGGGCCGAGGGAGCGGCGCGGGCTGGCCATGGCCCTGCTGGCGCTCGCGGCGGGGGTCGCGGTGCTGGTGTGGGCGTCGTGGCCCGCGGGCTCCGCGCTGCGCAGCCCGGAGGGGGAGCTCACCGTTTCCACGGCGCCGCTGATGCAGGCCATCGTGCCGCTGATCTTTCTGCTCTTCCTCATCCCCGGCGTGGTGTACGGCTACGCGGCGGGCACGGTGACGTCGCACCGCGACATCATCAAGGGGATGAGCCGGTCTATGAGCACCATGGGCTACTACATCGTGCTGGCGTTCTTCGCGTCGCTGTTCATCGCCTCGTTCGGCAAGAGCAACATCGGCGCGCTGCTGGCGCTCAAGGGCGCGGGGGCGCTGCAGGAGATGGCCATGCCGGCGCAGGTGACCATCATCGGCATCATCCTGCTGACGGCCACGGTGAACCTGCTGATCGGCTCCGCGTCGGCCAAGTGGGCCCTGCTGGCGCCCATCTTCGTCCCCATGCTGATGCAGCTGGGGCTATCGCCGGAGCTCACCCAGGCGGCCTACCGCATCGGCGACAGCACGACCAACATCATCACCCCCCTGATGCCGTACTTTCCCCTGGTGGTGGTGTATGCGCAGCGCTACGTGAAGAGCACGGGGATCGGCACGCTGGTCAGCATCATGCTGCCGTACTCGGTGGCCTTCCTGCTCACCTGGACGGTGTTCCTGATGGCCTGGTGGCTGCTGGGCGTTCCGCTGGGGCTGCAGGCGCCGTACACCTATCCCTCGTGAGCCGCATGAACCCGGAGCGACAGGCCATGGACCAGGACACGGGACCCACCGCCCCGGCGCCCCCCGGCGGCGCGCCCCCGCCCGACCCCGCGCCACGGGAGGCGCCGCGGCACCCCGCGCCCGGCATTACGCACGAGCCGGAGCCGGACGCGGAGAACCTGATCCCGATCGAAGACGGGCCGGGGACGCTGTAGCGAAACCACCGAAGCGCCGCGGTGGACAAGCAACGGCCGCGGGCTCTCCCGCCCGCGGCCGTCCTTCCGGTCCGCGCGACAGAGAATGTGTGGTCCCCCTGACACGCACCGACGGCCGACGGCAGGGGCTCGGAGAGCGCCTATCCCTCTACCGTCGCTGCCAGGACCCCCTTGCCAGCCAGCCCCGCGGCGCCGAGCGCGAGCAGACGCGTCAGCATAGCGGGAGCTTTCGCCTTGCTGCTCGCCAGAGCGGCCGCCCCGAGTACCGCAGCCGCACCCAGCGGGGACAGCAAGCGGTGTGCGGCGATCTCCTGGTACAGGCTCCGCTTCTTCGCCTTCGAGGTGAAGTCGCCGCGCACTCGGCCGTCGTCTTCGACGTGCGCGTACAGGTTGTTCGGCGCGTCGAGGGATTTCGGCCAATCCGTTTTCTGCGAGTCGAACCCCTGCAGGAGTTGCTGCAAGTCGAGGATCCTGGGGCTGATCCGCTGGGCAACGGACAGGAGTTTGCCTGCACCACCGATGAAGATCTCCCGCACGTTTCCTTCCGCCGCCTGCAGGATTCCTCTCGCCGCCAGCTCAGGCTCGTAGATCGGGGGAATCGGCATCGGCATCACCCCCATGTGCGTCTTGGCCTTGTTGAACAGCGGGGTGTTGATCGAAGAAGGCTTCACCAGGGTGACCCGCACCGGCGAACCCTCGTGCTTCAACTCCACCCGGAGGCCGTCGAGCCAGCCCTTCAGCGCGTGCTTGGCCGCACAGTATCCTGCCTGCAGGGGGATGCCACGATCGGAAAGGGCGCTCCCCACACAGACCAGCGCGCCTTCGCTTTCCTCCAGGTACGGGAGCGCAGCCTTCGCGCCGTGGACCTGGCCCATGAAGATCACCTCCTGCACCTGCCGGAAGTCCTCCAGCGACTGCTCCTTGAAGGTGGCGTAGGTGCTCACGCCAGCGTTGTTCACCCAGGTATCGATCCGGCCGTACTGCTCGACCGCACGCCGGGCCAGGTTCTCGACCTGGGCGTAGTCCGTCACGTCGGTCGGTACGGCGAGCGCCTCGCCGCCCTCACGCGCGATCTCCTGGGCCGCACGGTTCAGATCACGATCGTTGCGGGCGGCGAGTACCACCTTCGCGCCACGACGGGCGGCCTCCTTCGCGGTCGCGAGACCGATCCCGCTCGATGCACCCGTGATCACGATGACCTGCTCGGAAACTGGCTTTGGCATAGTCCCTCCAATGTTTGCGGATCTGGATACGCGTTGCCCGGGAGTCCGAGCCCCACA
>JAHWJV010000560.1 GCA_019348265.1 Gemmatimonadota bacterium | reverse complement strand
GAGATCGCGTACCTCGACGTCGACCGCCACCTCCGGGTTGGCGAGGTCTACGCGAGCGCCCGGGTTCAGCGCGGCACCGAGTTCTTTCTGTACGTCGAATGACGAGAAAGCGTGATCGCCCGCTCGTTTCGCGCGTACCGCGTAGCTGTGGCCGCGCACGCGATCGCGGAAGAGCGCCGTGCCAAGCTCTACGATCTCGTCGAGCTTAGCGGAGCAGCGCCCCTCCACGACCGAATACGAGGAGACGCCCGGGATCCGGGCGAGCACGTCGACGTCCACGCTGGAGCCCACCTCGACGAGGATGCGGGTCCACTGCGATTCAACTTCCGCCTTGAGGCCCTGCGCGCGGAAGGCGTCGCGGATGTTCTCCACCAGGCGCCGGGTGAAGCGCCGTCGGGTGCCGCGCGACTTCGTGGTGAGCTCGGCGGAGAGCCGCACCAGCGCGAGTGTGCCGCTGCGTTCGTCGTCCGCCCGACCCTCGGCCGCGATGGGGTCGATCACCGGCAGCTCCTGCCTCATTGCGGACCCACGATCACCCGGGTGAGCACGTCGGGGTGGAAGTAGGTGTGGGCCACGCGTCGGATGTCGTCGGGCGTGACCGACTCAACCGCCGAAGGGAACCGGTCCCAGTAGTCGAGCGGGAGGCCAAAGGCCTCGAGGGCGCCGAAGCGGCCGATGATCCGGCCGGGGGTCTCGAAGGCGCGCGGGAGGGAGAGAATCAGCGCGTCCTTGGCGCGCCTCAGCTCGTCGTCGTCGACAGGCTCGGAGACCAGCCGGTGGAGCTCCTGCAGGATCTCGGTGACCGCGCCTTCGATGACCGCCGCGTCCACGGCCGTTTCGATCACCCAGCCGCCGCTCTGCACGGCGGCGGAGAAGCCGGAGCGGATGCCGTACGTCCAGCCCTTGTCTTCGCGCAGGTTCGCGCCGAGGCGTCCGGTGATCGTGCTCCCGCCCAGGAGATAATTCGCGAGCGCCGCGGGGACCCAGTCGGCGGAGGTGCGCGGCATGCCGAGTCCCCCGAAGCGGATCTCTCCCTGCGCCGCCTCTGGCCAGCCGATCGCCAGCGTTTCGCTCGGGAGGGGAGTGGGAGCCGCGGGATAGCTTGGTACCGCCGCGGAGCCGGTCCAGTCACCGAAGCATTCCTCGAGCACTGCGCGAAGCGTCGCCTCATCGAAGTGCCCGGCCACCAGGAGCACCGCGCCGCTCGGCCGGTAGTGGCGCGAGTGGAAATCGACCAGCGCGTCGCGTGTGACCGCCTCCACTCCTTCCACGGTTCCGTCGGACAAAACTCCGTAGGGGTGGTCCGGGCCGTACAGTGCCGCGGCGAGAGCGTCGTCGGCAACGTTGGCCGGCTCATCATCTCGCGCCTCGAGCGAATCGAGGGTTTCCGCGCGGATCCGCTCGGTCTCGGCGGCCGGGAACGACGGCGAGCGGACGACCTCGGCCAGCAGCCGGATCGCTTCCGGTAGCGTCTCGGACAGGAGAAAGAGATCGACCTCGGTGAAATCGTGCCCCACCTGCACGCCCAGCGAAGCCCCCAGCCGGTCGAGTTGCGCGTTCAGCTCCTCGGCACTGCGCAGGTGCGTGCCTTCGGTGAGCATCGATCCGACGAACGACGCGGTACCCTGCAGCCCGTCGGGGTCGCCGACGGAGCCGGCGGGAAAGAGCAGGCGAATGCCCACCTGCGGCAGCGTCGACCATGGAACGACGATGACTCTGAGCCCGTTACGCAGCGTGAAGCGCCCGGGGCTGGGAACCCGGAGCGGAGCGGGGCCGCCTAGCGCGGGTACCGGGAGCACCGCGGCGCGCCGGAGCGGCAGCTTCGGCATCATCCTTCCTCCTCCACCGCCGCGGCGCCCCTGGGCAGGACGCGCAGCCGCGCTCCCGAGCAGTCGCCGACGAGGCCGGCAGCCGCTTCGCGCACGTCCTCCGACGTCACGGCCGAGTATGCGTCGAGCAGATCATCGAGTGCTTCGGCGCTGCCGAGGACGGTGGCAGCGTATGCCAGCTCGTCCGCCCTCTCCTCCACGTTGGAGAGGGCGGCGAGCTGATCTCGCCTGGCGCGGCGAATGGCTCCGGTGAGATCGTCCTCGGAAAAATCGCCGCCCGCCACGTCCGCGACGCCATCAGCGCCGGGCGCATCAGGGACGGCGACCCCGACGTGCTCACGAACGCCGTGCTCGGGGTCACGAACCAGCTGGCGACCGTCTTCATCCACGAGCGGGGCCAGCGCGGGGCGGAGGTGGCCGACGCTGCCGTCGCGTTCTGCCTCGAGGGCCTGCTCGCCGAGCGCAGGACGCCGACCGCGCTGCCGGCGTCGCGGGCGGGCTAGAGCTTGGGCAG
>JAHWJV010000055.1 GCA_019348265.1 Gemmatimonadota bacterium | reverse complement strand
TCCACGGTCCGCTCGGCGAGGTAGGCCCACGCCGGAGTCGCCCCTTTCTGCGCGTTGCACGCCCTGCACGCCGCGACCAGGTTCCCCTCGGACTGATCGCCGCCTCGCATTCGCGGCTCGACATGGTCCAGCGTGAGCATCGGTTCGGGAAACCACTCACCGCAGTAGACGCAGCGGTACGCATCCCTGGCCAGCACCCGCTCGCGCAGCGGCACGCGCTCCCTATCAGGGTCGCCGGTGCTCATCCCGCACTTCGTATCCCGCCGCCTCGAATGCCTGAACGATCGCCTGGACGTGCTTGCGCCCGCGAGTCTCCAGCGTGAGCTCCACCTCCGCTTCCGTGATCCGCAGACCCGCGGATCCGCGGCGGTGGTCCAGTTGCAGGATGTTGGCTCCCTGCTCCGCCAGGATCGCGGTGACCGCCGCCAGTGCACCGGGCCGGTCCTGGATGCAGACGACCAGCTCCGCCAGCCGGCCGTCGTGGATCAAACCGCGCTCGATGATCCGCGACAGCAGGTTCACGTCTATGTTTCCGCCGCTGAGCACCATCACGACGTTCTTCCCGGAGAGGTGAGGGAGCCCGCCGCCGATCAGAGCCGCCAGCGTCGTGGCGGCCGCGGGCTCCGCCACCGTCTTCTCACGCTCCAGCAGCAGTAGCACGGCCGCCGCGATCTCCTCCTCGGATACGAGCACCAGGTCGTCCACCAGCCGCTCCACCATCCCGAACGTGTAATCGCCGATCCGGCGTACGGCGATGCCGTCCGCGATCGTCTCCCCGGGGAGAATGGTGACCAGCTCACCGGCTTCGCGCGCACGGCTCGCGGCGGGAAGGGTCTCCGCTTCCACCCCGACGATCCGCACCTCGGGCCGATACGCTTTGATCGCGGCCGCAATGCCGGACACGAGGCCGCCGCCGCCCAGCGGAACGATCACCGCGTCCATTTCCGGGCACTGCTCCAGGAGCTCCAGCCCGATGGTGCCCTGCCCCGCGATCACCCCCGTGTCGTCGAAGGGGTGGATGAGTCCCTGCCCTTCGATCTCCTGCAGCCGCATCGCCTCGACCATCGCCTCATCGTAGCTGCGGCCGTGGAGGATTACGCGCGCGCCGAAGCGCTCCGTGTTCGTGACCTTGATCAGCGGGGTCCGCTCCGGCATGACGATCGTAGCGGTGATCCCGAGCCGGTGCGCGTGGTAGGCCACCCCCTGCGCGTGGTTGCCCGCACTGGCCGTGATCACCCCCTTCGCCCGCTCCGCCTCGTCCATCAACAGCATCCGGTTCAGCGCGCCACGCTCCTTGAACGAGCCGGTGCGCTGAAGGTTCTCGAACTTGAACCAGGCGTGGCCGTCGAACAGGTCGGCGAATACCGCGGATGGAGTACACGGCGTCAGGACGAGGTGCTCGGCCGTCCGGGCCCGGGCTGCTTCTATGTCGTGGAGCTCTATCATGTCCGCTGTCGTTCGAGGATGCTTCTACGATCCACCATACTGCGACCGCGGGCGGGGTCGCGAAAGGTCGGACGGCCGCGCTTGCCCCGGGGTCGGGCCCATGCGATGCTTGCGGCGAAGGCGGGCCTCACCCTCCCAACGCGGAGCGATGCGGTGCACGAGAAGTCCGAGCGACGGCTGGAGTCGATTACCAGAGGCCTAGCGGCGCGTTCCCCGATCGTTGCGGAGGCTTGCTCCCCCGAAGGGCTGCCGGGCTCGCTTCGTGAGCGGGCGTGCGCCTCCGTGGCACTGGTTGTGCGACCGGGCGGCTCGGAGCTGGAGCTTTTGGTGATCAAACGAGCGACGTTCCCGAACGATCCCTGGTCGGGACACATGGCCCTTCCCGGCGGGCGTCGCGCTCCGTCCGATGGCTCCAGCGTCGCCACCGCCATGCGCGAGGCGCTCGAGGAGGTCGGTCTCGACCTCGCCTGCGAAGGACGGTTGCTCGGTCAGCTCGACGACGTCGAGCCACGGTCGGGCGCTCCCGCGATCGTGGTTTCCTCTTTCGTCTTCGCCGTGCCCGAGGACGCCACCGTCCGGCTGAACCATGAGGTGGCGCTCGCCGTGTGGGTACCGGTCGACCATCTCGCGGGCCCGGGTTCTGCCGCGGAGCATGTACACGCGCCGCCCAGCGGCACGCCGCTTCGGTTTCCCGCGTTCGGCTACCAGAATCATGTGATCTGGGGGATTACTCACCGGATCATCACCAATTTTCTCGATATCGCCGGCGCAAAACCGGACCAGTGAGGAAGACGTGAGTCAGCAACGGGCGGTGATCGTGGGGTGCGGGTACGTGGGCCTTTACCTCGCGCGGCGCCTGGTGCGCGACGGGGTGGAGGTGCGCGCCACCACGCGCACCCCCGAGCGATACCCGGAGATCGAGGAGGCCGGCGCGCAGCCCGTCTTCGCGGAGGTGATGGAGCCGGACACCCTGCTGGGGCTGGCCGCGTGGGAGCCGCACGTGGTCTTCGACTTGGTGCGCCCGCAGGCGATCGGGCCCGAGCGCTACAGCGTATGGGGGTCGATGAACGTGGCATCAGCCTTCGCCGAGTATCCGCTGGAGGCACTCGTGTACCTCAGCAGCACCTCGGTGTACGGCAGGCGCGACGGGGGCTGGACCGACGAGAACACCGAGCTGAGCCCTACCTCTCCGCTTGGGGAGGCTCGCATGGAGTCGGAGAAAGTCTACCAGCAGATCCACCGTGAGCATGGCTTTCCCATGCGGATCTGCCGCACTCCAGGGATCTATGGGCCGAATCGAACGCTGCGGCAGCGGCTCGAGAGCGGCGCCTACCAGCGGGTGGGTGACGAGGAGCTCTGGGTCTCGCGCATCCACGTCGAAGATCTCGTGGAGGGGCTCATCGCGGCCTGGAAGAAAGGCAAAGCCGGCGAAGTGTACCTGCTCTGCGACGACGAGCCGGTAACGGGTGAGGAATACGCGCGCCTCACCGCATCCCTGCTCGACATTCCGCTCCCTCCGGTGGTCGACCGGGAGGAGATTCGCCAGGAGCTCAGCCCCAGTGCGTACGAGCGGCGGGTCGCAGACCGGCGCTGTAGCAACCGCCGCATGCGTGAAGAGCTCGGCGTCATCCCCCACTATCCATCTGTTCGCGAGGGACTCCCGTCGGCGTTGCGAGCGGAAGGCGCCATATGACGAGTTCAAATTCCCGGGGTCGGCGCCCGGGTCCTTTCCACCCCTAACGCACGCAATCGAGGCATGGCCGACACCACGAGCGATGTAGCGGGCGAGCCGGAGACGTTCTCGGAAGGATCGATCGACTTCCTACGTCGGCTTCTGGACGCTCCGGGTCCGTCGGGGTTCGAGCTCGCGGCGGCGCGCGTGTGGCGCGAAGAGGCGGAAAAGGTGGCCGACCGGTTCGATGCCGACGTCAGCGGAAACTCCTTCGCGACGCTCAACCCGGGCGGTTCCCCGCGGGTGATGCTCGCCGGGCACATCGACGAGATCGGCCTGATCGTCACGCACATCGACGAGGAGGGCTTCCTCTACTTCGACGGCATCGGCGGATGGGATGCGCAGGTGCTGCTCGGCCAGCGCGTACGAATCCTCGCGCGGGACGGCGAAGTCACCGGCGTGGTAGGCACGAAGCCTATCCACCTGATGAAGCCGGAGGAGCGCGACAAAGCCGCCAAGCTCACCGATCTGTGGGTCGACGTCGGCGCCAAGAACCGGGAGGCTGCGCACGCCCTCGGGCTCCGGGTCGGCGATCCGGCCGTCCTCGACGGGGGGATGGTGAAGCTCGGCGGAGATCTGATCGCCTCGCGCGCGGTCGACAACCGGATCGGCGCTTTCGTCGTGCTGGAGACGCTCCGTATCCTGCGGTCGTCGGGTCGCTCCTTCGGCGGCGAGGTCACCGCCGTGGCGACCGCGCAGGAAGAGATCGGGTACCAGGGCGGCGGCGCCCGCACGAGCGCCTTCCAGATCGAGCCGCAGGTCGCGCTGGTAGTCGACGTCACCTTTGCGACCGATGCTCCGCGCATCGAGAAGAAGCAGACGGGCGAGCATTGCCTGGGCGGCGGACCGGTGCTCGGGCGCGGCTCGGCGATCCACCCCCTGGTCTTCGATCGGCTGGTCGACGCGGCGGAGGCGGCTGGGATCGCCTACACCATCCAGGCGAACGCGCGAGCGACTCATACCGACGCGGACGCGATCTACCTCTCGCGAGCCGGCGTGGCGACCGGCGTGATCTCGGTGCCCAACCGGTACATGCACTCGCCGAACGAGATCGTCTCGCTCGCCGATCTCCACTCCACGGCGCGGCTCCTCGCGGAGTTCGTGCTCCGGCTTGAGGACGGCGCGAGCTTCGTGGCGAGATGAGAAAAGCAGCCGTCGGTCGCCTGTCGTCGGTCTGCGGTCTTGCTGCGACTGACGCCGCCCCCACCCCGCATGCAGTTCGACCGACTGACGACCCGAGACTGACGACTGACGACTGAAGGCTTAAAGACTAACTTCTCATGCACACCATCGACGAAATTCGCATCGCCGCGCCGATCGCGGCGTGCTTCGCGGCCGCGGCGGACGTGGAACGCTGGCCGGATATCCTCCCGCACTACCGCTGGGTCAGATTTCGCCGCCAGGACGGCTTTGGTCGCGGGCTTGTGGAGATGGCTGCGCGGAGAGGCTTCGGGCCGGTGGGCTACCCGGTCTGGTGGGTGTCGGAGATGACGGTGGACGAAAGCCGCCCGGCGGTGATCTACCGTCATGTCGAGGGGATCACCACGGGGATGGACGTCGATTGGACCTTCCGGGAGGATGCGGACGGTGCCACGCACGTACGGATCGTGCACGCATGGGAGGGCGGGCCAGCCTGGCGACTTCCATCCTCGGCCCGCCGCGCGGTCGCGGACCGCGTCATCGGCCCGGTGTTCATTCATCACGTCGCCAGCCGAACGTTACTCGGGATCAAGCGGGCGGTCGAGGCGGGGCAGTCACGCAGCATGGAGGGGCGACATGTTTTATGAGGGACCCGATGGACGGCGGGCGAGGGTTGCCCGTCGCGTAGTGATCACGGGGATCGGATGCATCACCCCGATCGGCGCGGGGGCGGAGGGGCTCTGGGACGGGCTACAGCGCCAACGGTCGGCGGTGCGCCGCATCGAGCGGTTCGACCCGTCACCCTTCCGGAGCCACATCGCGGCGCAGGTGGACGACTTCGAGCCGACCGACTACATCGACCGCGCCCGCGTGAAGCGGCTCGACCGCTACGGGCAATTCGCCGTCGCGGCGACCCGGCTGGCGCTCGAGGACGCTTCGCTGGAGACGGGCTCGGTGGACCCGGACCGGGTCGCCGTTCAGTTGGGAAGCGCCCTCGGCGGCGTGGGACACGGGGAGCAGCAGCTCAACTCGTTCCTGAAGGGTGGCATCCGCGCGGTAGATCCGACGCTTGCACTCACCGTCTTCGGCGGCGCCGCATCGTGCAACGTAGCGATCGAGTTCGGCTTCACCGGGCCCAATTCGACGAACGGGATGAGCTGCGCGTCAGGAGCGATCGCCATCGGTGATGGTTTCCGCCTGGTGCGGGACGGGAGCGCGGACGTGGCCGTCGTCGGCGGTGTCGAGACGCCGCTGGCGCCGCTCTGCTACGGTGCATTCTCGATCATCCGCGCGATGTCCACCCGGAACGACGACCCGGAGCACGCCTCGAGGCCGTTCGACCGCGAGCGCGACGGGTTCGTCATGGCGGAGGGCGCCGCCATCCTGGTGCTGGAAGAGCTGGAGCACGCTCGGGCTCGTGGCGCCCACGTGTACGCCGAGGTGCTCGGGTACGCCAACACCAACGACGCGCACCACATGACCGCGCCTCGGCCGGACGGCGTGCAGGCGGTCAGGGCCATGCGGCTCGCGCTGAACGACGCCCGGGTCGCGCCGGAGCAGATCGACTACGTGAACGCCCATGGCTCGTCTACGCCGCTCAACGACTCGACGGAGACGCGCGTCATTCGCCAGGTGCTCGGCGAGAATTCCGACCGGGTCGCCGTCAGCGGGACCAAGGGCTATCACGCCCACGCGCTGGGCGCCACCGGGGCGATCGAGGCGGCCATCACCGCCATGTCCATCGAGCGCGGCTGGATCGCGCCGACGCTCAACCTCACCGAGGCCGACCCCGAGTGCGACCTGCGCTACGTCGGCGGCGAAGGAGACCACCGGCCGGTCCGTTACGCCATCTCGAACTCGTTCGGTTTCGGTGGAATCAACGCCGCCCTGGTCATCGGCGCGGTGGATTCGGAGGTCTAGGGGAACGAAAATCGGGGCACGCTGCTATTAGGGGCGAAGAAGCCGGTCACGCTTCGGCGGGTCGCCGACATGTTTGACTTTCCCTCGATTCCGACCTATATTGTGCGGGTTATGAATCCACGTTCTAGGACGCGACCACCGTACGTGTGACCGCAGGGGCGGCGGGCCATCGGCTTACGAGGCTCGCTGCCCCTGTTGTTTTCACAACTGAACGAGCCGAGTTATGTTCTTTAGCTCCCGTGCCCTCGATTCGTTTGACCAGTATCTCCACGACGTTGAGAAATACCCGTTAATTGAGGATCCGGAGGAAGAGAGAGAGTTAGCGCGTCGGGCACGGGCCGGCGACAAGCCGTCAGCCGAGAGGCTGGTGACGGCAAACCTGAGGTTCGTGATCTCGTATGTGAAGAAGTATCAGGGCCGAGGCCTCGGGCTCGCGGAGCTCGTCTGCATCGGCAATGAAGGGCTGCTGAAGGCGGTGAAGAAGTTCGATCCGGACAAGGGCGTGAAGTTCATCTCCTACGCCGTGTGGTGGATCCGTCAGACGGTGTTGCAAGCGCTCGCGGAGCAAACGCGTTCGGTTCGCATCCCGCTGAACCAGAACTCGAATCTGGTTCGGCTGTCGAGAACGGAGACGGCGCTGACGCAGGTGCTGGGGCGGACTCCGACGGACCAGGAGATCGCCGGTGAGATGAACGAGCCGGTCGAGACGATTCGGGCGCTGCGGCGTGTAGCCGCGAGTGAGCTCTCGCTCGACGCGCCGCTGGATCGCGGCGATCGGGACTCCTCCTCTTTCGGCGAGCGGTTCGCCGGCTCCGAGGCGGACGAGATCGAGGAGGAAGTGGAGTCGCAGGCGCGTCGTGAGTTCCTCGAGCGAATGTTCGAGAAGTACCTCACGGAGCGTGAGCGGAAGATCCTCTATCTGTACTACGGTCTCGATGAGGGCGAAGAGCGCACGCTGGAGGAGATCGGGATGCTGCTCGGCGTGACGCGCGAGCGCATCCGTCAGATCCGCAACCGCGCCTTCGAGAAGCTGCGCGAGAGTCCGGACGGAGCGGCGCTCGAGGGGTTTTGGGCGATCACCTGAGCGACTGGTGAAGTGAGGGATGAGAGAGGGGACCGGCGTGAGCCGGTCCCCTTTTTATTCATCCACGAACGAGAAGGGGACGACAGGTGAAAGCCTCTCGTCCCCTTAAATCTCAGCGCCTGTGCCCAATCAGCGAGCCCGGAGGGAGAAGGATCGCGACCAGGGCGCGTTCAGCTCGACGGCGTTGACGGTGGCGACCGTCTCGCCGCCCACGGAGATGCTGAGGAGCGGAAGGTTCGCCGGAACCGTTACGAGATAGCTCGCCCGCGAGCCGGCGCGGTTCTCGACGCGGATCCCATCCGGGAGGATGAGCATGGTCTCGTTCGCGCCGTTGAGCACCTGAGCCGTGGCACGGCCGAGGTCGCGAACCTCCACCGTCAGCGTGCCGGCTGGTTGGAAGCTCTCGATCTGAAGGTCGAACCGATCACCGCGCGGCGTGAAGGCGACTACCGAGCTGCGACGCACCACGCTGGCGGGGAGCGTGGCGGCCTCTGTCGGCGCCGCGGCCGGGGCGCGGAAGCCATCCCACCGCTCCGCGATCCAGGCGCGCACCGGATAGGCGGTCAACGCGAGCACGAACAGCGCGCACGCCGCCGCGGCCAGGCGGAGCCGGCGCCACCCGCGGCGCGGCTGGACGCTCGCTCGTCGCGCGAGCGCGAGCGCCCGAGCACGCGTCACCGCGTCCGGACCCGGGAGTCCAGTCTGGCCGATGTACCGCGCAACGGCGCTTGACTGCGAGGCGATCGCCTCGAGACGCGCCGTGCACTGCGCGCACCCGTTCAGGTGCGTGCGTAGCCGACGCTCTTCCAGCTCCGAAAGCTCGGTATCGAGATACCGAACCATGTCTCCGTCAGACGGATGAGGCACGGTGCCGATTACGCTGTTCATAGGTCGTTCTCTGGTTTTGAGAGCTCTGTCGACAACTTTCGCAACGCGCGAGCGATCATGCTCCCCACCGACTTCGTCGTAGTCCCCACGGCCCTCGCGATCTCCTGGTGTGAAAACCCCTCTTCCCGCATCAGCAACAAGGTCCGATCCCGCGGCGAAAGGACTTCGAGCGCCGACCTTACCACCGCCTGAGCCTGCTTCAGTTCCAGCGCCCGGTCGGGGACGTCGGGGGCATCCCCCATCGGCACGCGGTCCGGGTACGTCTGCAACAGCTCCATTCGCCTTCGCCTGACCCGCGAGCCGTCCCGGACCAGATTCGTTGCGACCCGGAAGAGCCAGGCACGGACCTGATGACCGTCGGGCTGATGCTCCACGAGCCGGATGAAGGACTCCTGCGCCGCGTCCGCCGCCGCATCCGAGTCCCCCGTCAGACGAATGAGGTAGCGGTACAGCGGGTCGTAGTGCTCTTCGAAAGTCCTCTGAATGTCCATCCCTAGAAGCTCATGCGGACCCCGATCAACGGTAGGCGCGGAATTCCGCGCGCGAAGGAGTCCGTAGTGCACTCCGGGAACGTGTTACGGGCCGAGGTGGGCGACGGAGCGCTGCAGTCTCGGCTGCGCGCATAGGTGACCGAGTTGTCCCGTCCCAGCACGTTGCGGATCTGAGCGTAGGCGGTGATCTCCCATGCACCGGCGGTGGTGGTGTAGTCGCCCATCAGGTCCAGGCTCGCGTACCGCGGCGTACGGAAGAAATTCGGCTTTCCCACCCAGACGTCGCCACCCCTCCGGCTGGTGTCCGGGAGCACGAGCTGCGTGAAGGGAACACCCGAGCCGTAGGTAAAGGCCCCCCCAACGCGAACCGGTTTCGAGATCCGCATGAGCGCCGTGGCGTCCACCGCTTGCCGGACGTCCGCCGAGCTCGGGAAGTCGGCCAACACCGTATCACGATTCTCGAGGGTCGTCACCGTGGCACCGCGAATCCTCGAGACGCCGTACGTGTACCCTGCGGACCCGGTCCACCGTCCGGTCAGCCGCCGGATGGAAAGCTCCACGCCGTCGGCGTTGTTGCGCGCCGTCGCATCGGGGTCGCGGTCGGGCGTCACTCGCTCCGAGAGCGGGTTCGGGAGCGCGAGGCCGGTCGTGCGCCTACTGTAGACGTTCACCGAGCCGAGCCAATCGTCGCCGAACCACCGCTCCACACCCACCGTGGCGATGTCTGCACGCATGGCGGCGTAGCGCTCCGGCTCCGCAAGCACCCAGAGGTGGCTCAGGTGGAGCTGCGGCCCCAGCGGGCCTGCGACGGGGGCGACGTCCTGTGTGTACTGGTAAGTCCTCGCCCAACCGGCGGTAACCAGACTCGCCTCCGTCGCCCTCCAGCGGGCGGAGAGTCGCGGTCCGACGCGAGCGGTCCCCCCATTCGGGACAGAATCGCCAAGCTCGGCCCTGACGCCGGCCTCGAGGCTCACCCGTTCGCTCGGGCTCCAGCGGCCCTCGCCCCAGAGAGCATGGTAGCCGAGCTCGGTCTCCGATCGAATTCCGCCCGGCGCCGCGGTCCCGCGCGGCAGGAGCACGGCAATCGCCGAAAGCAGCGAGACGGGCCCCTCGTACCGCACGTCGTCGTGGATCAGCTGGTACCCCACGCCCCATCCATTCAGCGGCGAGGCGCTCTTCGGCGCCAGGTCCACCGAGAAGACGCGGTGCTGAATCGTGCTCTCCAGGGGCGGCAGCGTCGGCTCCGTCACCGGCATTCGGAAGACCCTCGTGGTATCGGTCTCATCCGAGATCGCGGCGCGGAAACGGGTCTGACCCGCCATAGCCGTGGCGGTGAAGGCGCCCAGTGGCACCTTTATAGACACCTGAGCCGCGCGGTTCCCCCATCGCCCCTGATTCCCGCTTAGCAGACCGGGTACCGCGCCGCGGAGCCGGTCCTGCTCGTGGATGCCGCTGGCGGTGTAGCTCCATCCCTTCCCGAGGCTGCCATCGAGCCGCACGACCAGGTCGGCGAAGTCGTACGGGATGACGTCATCGCGCTGGTTGCTCACCACCCCGTAGACGCCGGTCAGAGCGTCTACAAAGGTGCGACGCGCCGCGACGGTCCAGCGAAGCTTCCGGTCCAGAGCAGCGCCGTCCATCGCGAACCGGGCGCTCGCCAGAGACAGCTCCCCGCGTCCGTGCAGCTTCCCGTCTTCCCCACCGCGTCGCGAATGGAGGTCCAGGACCGCTGCCGCGCCCTCACCCCAGCGAGCCGACCGAACGCCCGGATAGAAGGTCGCCGAGCCGATCGCGTCCGGGTTTATCGCGGAGAACAACCACCCCGCGTGCGTCGGATTATACAGCGGGAGACCGTCGAAATATACGCGCGTCTGGTCCCAGGAAGCTCCGCGTGTCCAGAGCGTCGCCGTGTAGTCGTCACGGGTACTGACGCCGGGGATTCGCTGCAGAGCGCGGAAGACGTCCGTTTCAGCTAGCGTCGCGGCCTCGACCACCTCTCCATGGGTCAACTCTCGCGCGTCACTCACCAGGTTGAGATCCTGCCGCAGGTGAGCCACGACCACCCGGGCAAGCCCGCCAGTCTCCGCTCGCCGCTCGGTGCGCAGGTACGGCTCGATGTCATTCGCCCGGACCTCTACCGGCGGGAGGAGGAGCGGCTCCGGCAGCAACCCGAGGGAGATGGGCGTCTCGCCGGAGTCCCGGAGGTCCACCTCGACGGAGTCGGCGAAGTAGCCGATTCGGCGCACCTGCAGCCGGTATGTCGCCGCTTTCAGGCCGGGGAACCGGTACTCACCGAGCGAGTCGGTGACCGCGGAGCGGTAGGTACGCGGGTCCGAGGTTCGGCGGAGCTGCACGACGGCGCCCTCGAGTGGGGAGAAGTTCTCCGAATCAACGATCCGCCCAGCAACCACACCCGCCGCGCCGGGCGCGAGCTGAGCCAGAGCCTCGCCCGGGGCTAAGCTCGCGAGGACCAGCAGAGCAACGCCGGACGAGCTCCGGAGGGTCAGCCGCGCACCTCGACAGAAGGAGACCCACGACACGCCCGCGCGGTCGCGCTTCGATCTGGAACGAGCCGACGGGCAACTTTCTGACATTCCTACTGGGAATCGCCGCGGGATCGCGGCGGTGCGAGCGAGGACGACAGTCGCCCGACGGGCACTGCCCGGCGGGCTGACGCACCTGAAAGGTAGCCCGTTTTTCGGGGTGTTACAAGCGATGGCGGCGGAGTCGGGAGCCGCGGGTCTGGTCGCTACGGACGCTGAGCGTCACCGCGACCACCGATTGTTGGCTCGATCCGCGTCCGGAAAGCGGAGCTCCGGATCGATCTCCACCTGCGTCACCTGACCGGGAACGGTGATCGACGCGCTCCGGGCGCCGGCCAGCCAGCTCTCGACCGGGATTTCCCGACGCAACTGCTCGCCGCTCGCGAGCCGGATCGAGAGGAGCACCGGCATCGGCACCTTCCCGCGGTCTTCAATCACGATACGTGTGCCGCCACCCTCGGAAACGACGGATTCCACCGCCTGGTCGAGAATCCATGTCTCAAAATACCAGCTATGCCAGAACCAGTCGAGGTCTCGGCCGCTGACGTTCTCGAAGGTATTCCATAGGTCCCAGGGATACGGGTGGCGGAATGCCCATCGAGCGATGAACTCACGGTACGCCCGGCTGAACGTCTCCTCCCCCAAGACCCCACGCAGCGCCTCGAGCACCAGCGCCGGCTTGTTGTAGGTGGCGACGACGTACGCCGCGCCGGGGTAGTGATAATCGGAGCGGCGCATGATCTCGCCCTCCTCGCGTCCGCGCGCGGCCGCTATGTACCCGGAGCGGTCGCTGGAGAGCGGGTCGACGCCGGGAAAGAAGTCGCGACGGGCCTGGTTCTCGTTGAAGGTGGTGGTCCCCTCGTCCATCCAGGAGTAGCGCCGCTCGTCGGTGGAGACGATCATCGGCACCCACATATGGGCGATCTCATGGACTACCACCCCGTAGAGGGCACTCTCCCCCGCCGTGCTGTAATCGCCGATCAGCGTCATCATGGGGTACTCCATCCCGCCACCAATGATCCCGCCGCCTTCCACGGCCGTCATGTGCGACCAGGGGTAGGAGAAGCCCGTATACTGCGAAAGAAAGCGCACCGAGTGCTGCGCGTAGCGGGCGGCCTGGGCCCACCGGAACGCCGTGGGCCGGTAGATGGCGTCCACCCGGGCAAAGTCGGTGCTGCCGTCGCCATCGCGGTCGCCCACCGCGGTGCGCGCCGCATCCCACACCGATGCCCGGGTGACGCTGTACGCCACGTCGCGCACGGAATCGGCCCGAAAGGTCCAGCGAAGGGTCTGCCCCGGGCCCGCCCGCGTGGCACCAGAGAGATCGGCGGCGGTGACCACGTGCACCACAGTGTCGCTCCGCTCCGCCAGGCGCAGTCGCTGGAGCACCGGCT
>JAHWJV010000559.1 GCA_019348265.1 Gemmatimonadota bacterium | reverse complement strand
GCCGCACAGCCCGGTCGACCAGGAGGTGACGGCGGTCAACTTCCCGACCGGTGTCGTCACCTCGAACACCGTGTGGACGGTGCTCGACAGCGAGGGCCGTGCCCGCGTGCGAGTCGGCGCCGGCACCAGCCACGTGCTGCTGGACGTGGTCGGCTCGAGGTCCTGACGGCCGATCGTTCCGGCTAGCTCCGGCGCAGCGTCCCGCGGGCGAGCAGCTCGACCGTCAGCACCACCGCGCTGGCCTGCACCGCCAGCAGCGCCACCAGCACCAGCACCTGCACCGCGCCGGCCTGCACCGGGCTCGCGCCGCCCAGCAGCGTGCCGACGAAGGTGCCCGGCAGTGCGACGAGCCCCACCGTGCGGGTGGAGTGCAGCCCCGGGACGTGCGGCTCGGCCGCGGCCGGCCGGCTCACCATCAGCCCCGCATCGCGGTCGGGGAAGCCGAGCGCCATCGCCGCCTCCACCTCGCCGCGCCGGCTCTGCAGCTCGTCGAGCCCACGCCGGCCCGCGAGGACCGTCGCGGTCATCGCACCGCCGATGAGGATCCCGGCCACCGGGACGATGGCCACGCCCTCGAGCGGCACGACGTCGAGGGCGACCAGGACGACGACACCGCGCTGCTCGCGCTGCTGCTCGACCCGGTGCCGCGAGCCGGCCTGGAGCTCGCCCTGGACGCGGTCCCGCAGTCCGCCTCAGCGGCCCGCGCCGCGCTCCGCGACCTGATCCTGACGCTGGCCGACTGCAAGCGGGTGCTGGGCCTCCGCTACTCGGACAAGATGCTGGGCGCCCCCACGCTGGAGGCGGGGATCGCCGCGACGCCGATGGTGGTGGTGTACAGGATGAATCCGGCGAGCTACGCCATGGCGAAGCGCCTGGTGAAGGTGCCGCACATCGCCCTCGCCAACCTGGTGGCCGACGAGCGGCTCGCCCCGGAATTCGTGCAGGACGAGGCGATCCCGGAGCGGCTCGCGCCGGCTCTGATCGAGTTGCTCGACGAGGGATCACCCGCTCGCCGGCGGATGCTCGCCGGGTTCGAGCGAATCCGCGACCTGCTCGGAAAAGGCGGCGCCGCGGACCGGGTCGCGGAGATGGCGGCGTCCCTTCTCGCGGCCCGAGCTCGGTCCTGACGTGGATCTGAAGACCCGTGCGATCGTCGGCGTCGGTGGGGGGCTGCTCACGGGCCTGATGCGGACCACGCGGGTCGAGGTGCGCGGTCCCGAGAACTGGGACGATTGGGGCGGCGCGCGGAAGCCGGCCATCTACGTGCTCTGGCACGGGCGTCTCCTTCCATGCTCCTACTTCAGGCGTGACCACGAGCTCGCGACGCTGATCAGCCAGCACCGCGACGGGGACTACATCGCGGGAGTTGTGGAAGGGTGGTGGGGGTTCCGCGCGATACGCGGCTCCAGCAGCCGCGGTGGATCGGGTGCGCTCCGCGAGATGGTGCGCACGCTGAAGGCGGGTACCGCGCTCGCGATCACCCCGGACGGACCTCGCGGGCCCCGCCAGAAGATGAAGGCGGGGCCCGTCATCGCCGCGCAGCTGACGGGGGTGCCGGTCATACCCGTGAGCGCCGGTGCCGACCGCGCCTGGTGGCTCGGCGGGTGGGACCGGTTCCTGATCCCCAAGCCGTTCAGCCGCTTCCAGATGCTGTTCGATGACCCCATCTTCGTGCCGCGCGACTCGAATCCGGAGCAGATCGAGGCCACTACATTGCGTATCGAGCAGCGGCTGAACGAGATCACCGCAGAGGTGGACCGGCCATGGAGCTAGCCCTATGCGGCCCGCGCTGAGCCGGTGGACGCTGGCATGGTGGTCAGGCGGTCACGGCGCGCTGGGGTCGATGCTCCGCGCAGCGACCTGGCCGGCCGAAGCGCTCTTCGGCTCCGTCACCGGGGCGAGGAACGCGGGTTACGCGCGCGGCTGGCTCCGGACGACGCAGGCGCCGATACCGGTGGTAAGCATCGGCAACCTCACCGTCGGCGGGGTAGGGAAGACCCCGTTCGCGGCGTGGCTCGCCGGTGAGGTCGCCCGGTGGGGGCGGTGTCCAGCGATCGTGCTGCGCGGGTACGGAAGCGACGAGGTCCAGGTACACGCGGAGCTGAATCCCGACGTCCCCGTTTTCGTTGCGCCGAGGAGAGCAATCGGCGTGGCAGAGGCGGCGCGCGCGGGGCGGGACGTCGCCATACTCGACGACGCGTTTCAGCACCGCGCGCTATCTAGGGACCTGGACGTGGTGCTCGTGTCGAGCGAATCGTGGACGGACCGCCGGCGCCTCTTGCCGCGTGGACCCTGGCGGGAGAGTATCACCGCATTGCGGCGCGCCGGCGTGGTCGTAGTCACCA
>JAHWJV010000558.1 GCA_019348265.1 Gemmatimonadota bacterium | reverse complement strand
GCGCTGCGGCTGGTCGGGGGCGGACACGGACTGCGCATCGAGAACCGCGTACCAGGTGCCGACGCGGACCCCTACCTCGCGCTCGCCGGTGTGCTGCTCGCCTTCCGGCACGGGCTCGAGAACGAGCTGCCGCTGGACCCGCCGGCGCAGGGCGCTCCAGCACCTCGTACCCCTCAGCTCCCCACCACGCTGGAGGAGGCCGCTGACCTGCTCGACGGCAGCGAGGTCGCCCGCAAGGGCCTCGGCGATCCGCTCGTCGACGCGCTCTGCGCGAGCGCCCGGGCCGAGGTCCACGCCTACCGAGGGCAGGTCAGCGAGTGGGAGCGCCGGCGGGGCTTCGAGCATCGCTGAGCCAGGACGGCACGCGCCTGGGGCGGTGCGTCAGGAGCGGTGCGGGCCCTCGCCGCGGCGGCGCCAGCGCTGCGGGCCGACGAGCCGTGGACCGGCGATGCGCCGGTCGCGGCGGGAGATGTTGCGCCGGGCCGGCTGAGCCAGGAACTGGCCGAGGATGGCGCCCGCCGCGAGCGCCAGGCCGACGCCGGTGTTGCCGCTCGTCCCTTCGACGATCGTACCGCCGGGCCGCAGGCGCCCCTCGCGCTCCGCCGCCTCCACGATGGCCGGACCGACTCGATCCTTCACGGACCCGCCGGGGTTCATGAATTCCGCCTTCGCGAAAACGGGGGTTTTGATTCCCTGCGCGACGCGGTTCAGACGGATCATCGGTGTCCAGCCGATCGTATCCAGTACGCTCCCGTACGCGTGCTCGTGGCGCGGCGGAGTGGTCATCGGGCCGAGGGCGCCCCAGCGCCGTCGCCAGACGGGAGGTCGAACTGGACCGGGAGAAGCACCCACGCCCCGAGCGTCTCGGCACCGCGCTTGGCGGGCTCGAAGCGGAGGTCTCGGGCGCCGAGCACGGCCGAAGAGTCGAAAGCGGCGTAGCCACTCGCCTGCTCGACCTGCACGGAGTCGACCGCGCCTGATTCCGTCACGTAAAGCCGAAGAACCGTTTCGCCCTCGACGCCCGCGTCCCACAGATCCTCCGGGTAGTGGAAGGGGGAGCCTTCGAGCTGTTTGGGAGGCGTCTCCGGCAGCTCCTCGGCGCAGCCGGCGAGGACCAGGAGACCGAGCGCGACGGATCGTAGAGTCTGAGTCAATCGAGTTCGCCCGTTCGGGTTCAGTCGCGCGCCATCTCCACGACATCCGCGAGCAGCGCGAGTGCCTGGATCGGCGTCAGATGGTTCGGATCGACCCGCCGCAGCCGCTCCACGGCCGGGTGCGGCTGCGGCGAGAACAGAGTCAACTGCGTCGGATCCGGGCGGAGTAGCGGCCGCCGCGGGTCCCCCTCGCTCGGTGCCTCCAGCTCCGTCAGAATGCGACGCGCTCGCGCGATCACCTCTGCCGGCAGCCCCGCCAATCGCGCGACCTCCACGCCGTACGAGCGGTCCGCGCCGCCGGCGACGAGTGATCGCAGGAAGACGATGCGATCGCGCTCCTCACGCACCGCCACGCTGAAGTTCACGACGCCGGGAAGGCGCTCCGCGAGTCGCGTCAGCTCGTGGTAGTGCGTCGCGAAGATCGTCTTCGCGCCGATCCGCTCGTGCAGGAACTCCGTCACGGCGGTCGCGACGCTCAGACCGTCCCACGTGGAGGTGCCCCGGCCGATCTCGTCGAGCAGAACCAGCGAGCGCGGGGTGGCGCCGTTCAGGATAGCGGCGGTCTCGGTCATCTCCACCATGAAGGTGGACTGGCCGCGGACCAGGTTGTCCGACGCACCGACCCGGGTGAAGATCCGGTCCACGACCCCGAGCCGAGCTTCTCGCGCGGGGACGAACGATCCCACCTGTGCCAGCAGACAGATCAACCCGGCCTGACGGAGTACCGTCGACTTACCCGCCATGTTGGGGCCGGTCAGAATCATCACCCGCGCGTCCTGATCGAGCACCACGTCGTTGGGGATGAACTCTTCCCGCGGCATCATCGTCTCGACCACCGGGTGTCTGCCCGCGATCATGCGTGCCTCGAAGCCGTCGCTCATCGTGGGCCGACGGTAGTCGAGGCGGACGGCCGCCTCTGCGAGCGAGGTCAGCACGTCTACCGCGGCGACGTGCTCGGACAGCTTCTGCAGGCGCGGGACGAGGGCCGCGGCTGCGTCCCTCACGCCCTGGAAGAGGCGCGACTCGAGAGCGAAGACCCGCTCCTCCGCACCGAGCACCTTCTGCTCCCACTCCTGCAGCTCGGGGGTGACGTAACGCTCGGCGTTCGCCAGCGTCTGCTTGCGCTGGTAGTCCGCAGGCACCCGCGTCGTATTCGCATGGGTGATCTCCAGATAATATCCGAAGACCTTGTTGAACCCGACCTTGAGCGAAGGGATCTCGGT
>JAHWJV010000557.1 GCA_019348265.1 Gemmatimonadota bacterium | reverse complement strand
AGGGTGCGGTGATCCGGTCGCCGCAGGGCTGGTCGGTGCGATACTGGCGGGTATCGAGTACGTTCAGCTCGAGCAGGTCACCGAAGCGAAGGCGACGGTACAGGCGCAGGTCAGGGCCAACAGGCATGTACGCGCGGCGAAGGTTGCTGGTCACGCAGTGATGACTCGTCGCGCCTGAAGCAGGGTGTTCCGTGCGAGCCCGATGTCCAGATCGGATCCGCAGAGCGCCTCGTGCCCGGTGTCGATCCATTGCTGCACCCGAGTCACGATCTGCGGCGGAACGTGTCGTACATCGGTATCGGCTAGCCACCTTCTGCCCCGGAGCCTTTCACGCGCTTCTGCGAACCGCTCGAGGTCGATGAGCTCGGCGATCGAATCGAGGCTGTTGAGTAGCGCCGCCACGGTCGATCGTGCGAGCTGGGGGTTCATGCCACCCTGGTTGTTGCTGCCAGCGCTCGTCGCGTCACCCGCGGCACCTGCCCCTTCGCCCCCGGGAGATCGTCGTAGTTGCTCGATCGTCCGCTGCATCTCCAGGAAACGAAAGCGACTCTCGAGGCGAGTACGGATTCGCAGCATGGCCTCGCCCCATTCGACGGGCTTGGTCATGAAATCCTTGGCGCCCTTTCCGAGCGCCTCCAGCCTCAGCTCTCTCGATACGTCCGCGGTGATCATCACGATCGGGACGTACTCGCCCTCCGGCGTTTCGCCCTGAAGCTGCTGCATCACTTCCATGCCGTTCATCGGCACCATGTTCATGTCCAGCAGGACGAGGTCCGGCCGAATCTCGCGGAACAACTGACGGGCCTCGGTCGGCTTCCGCGTGCTCCAGACGTGCTGATAGCCGGCCTTCTTCAGCATGGTCGTACACAGCGTGATCATGACGGCGTCATCGTCTACGAGCAGGATCTTCGCGGTTCGCACTATCTCGTCCCAACTGGCCATTCGTCACTCCCGCTCAGGGTTCCTGTCGTTGCACTTAGCTCGCTGCGAGCTCGACGCTACCACGGACCGTCTCGCTCACGGCGACGGCACGAGGCGCCACCTCGCCCGACGCTCCGCATGGGCGTTCGTCTTGCGTATGATCTGTCGTCCGGTCGAGGCTCCTGTCGAGCTCCGCGTCACGACTCCTCCGCAGGCTGGGCGAGAATCCCCAAAGGTACGTTGTCTTCCGCCGTTCGGTCACGCTAAAGGTGATCCCCCGATGATACAGCCGGCTCTCCAGACCGCGCGAATCCTGATCGTCGACGACGAGCAGGCGAATGCCCGTCTCCTGGAGCGGGTGCTCCTCGGCGCGGGTTACTCCGAAATCCGGAGCGTAACGGACCCGCGCCAGAGCGTGGATGCGGTGCTGGACCACAAGCCCGATCTGGTCCTTCTCGACCTGAACATGCCCCACGTGGATGGGTTCGAGGTGATGGACCGGATCGCGGCCCTCCCCGGGCCCGACGAATACCTCCCGATTCTGATTCTTACCGCCGATCCTACCGAGCCGACGAAGGAGCGCGCGCTCGCCTCCGGCGCCAAAGACTTTCTGACGAAGCCATTCCGGATCAGCGAGACGCTGCTCCGGGTGCGCAATCTTCTCGAGACACGCTTCCTCTACAAGGCGCTCCTGCGTCAGAACGACACCCTCGAGGAGCAGGTGGGCGTCCGAACCCTGGAGCTGGCCGAATCCCGTCTCGAGGTTCTCGAGCGGCTCGCCCGCGCGGCCGAGTTCCGTGACGACGACACTGGGCAGCACACCCGCCGCGTCGGCGACGTCAGTGCGCAGCTGGCGCGTGCGCTGGGGCGGAGCGAATGGGAGGTGGCCCTCGTGCACCGCGTCGCGCCGCTCCACGACCTGGGGAAGGTGGGAATTCCGGATGTCATCCTCCTCAAGCCGGGGCGTCTCTCGCCCGAGGAATTCGAGATCATGAAGACGCACACGACGATCGGGGCCGACATCCTTTCCGGGGGACGATCCGAGCTGATGCGGATGGCCGCAGACATCGCGCTGGCACACCACGAACGATGGGACGGGAATGGATATCCCCACGGCATCGCGGGCGAGGAGATCCCCATCTGCGCGCGGATCGTCGCCGTAGCGGACGTTTTCGACGCGCTCAGCAGCGACCGCCCTTACCGCAAGGCCTGGTCGCCGGACGACGTCCTGGGCGTTCCTGCCGACGGACTGGAGAAGCTGGTTGCGGTTGTACTCGAAGTTGTCCCCGACGTCGCCGATGATGTGCTCGTCGTAGCGCGCCTGGCGCCGGCGGTTCACGTAATCCACAACCCCCCGCCACTGCTTGAGGTTCCGGTCGACCATCCAGTCGATAAGCTCCTGGACCCGCTCGTCTATCAACCCTTCGGTATCGGAGACGACCTCGTCCTTGAAGCGCTCCTGGAC
>JAHWJV010000556.1 GCA_019348265.1 Gemmatimonadota bacterium | reverse complement strand
TGCGATCCCGAGCGCCGATTTAACGGTCATTCCACTACCCTTCGCGGAATGGCGAACAGAGATGGGTCGCCCAGAGCGAGTCGCAATTCAGCCTGGACATACTCGCTTCGGGTCGTGCCGACGTGCGAGTCGCCGTTGCGGATGAGCTGGTTCCGGTGCGCGCGGGGATATACCTGCCCCTCGCCGTGGACGAACCCGTCGCTTGGCACCTTTTGCGGAGCCGTCAGGCCGTTCCAGACCGCATCCAGCCCATTCATTTCCAACCCGTTTGAAGCTCTCGTCGAAGCTGTTCGTCCGGATCAGAAACGGGCTGTGCGGAACGTCGTCTTCCCAGAACGGGTGCCACGAGATCAGGTCGAAGGCCAATCCCGCGTTCCCGGCCATGGAAAAGACGATGCCCTCCACGACTTGAGCGTTGATGGCCAGCATGGCCCCCTGGTTGGGGCTGTCGAGGGTGATCACGCCGCGCACGCTGCCGGGCCTGTGCATCTGTGCCCACTGCGCCAGCGACCGGGTGACCAGCCCACCGTTGCTGTGCCCGATCAGGACGGTTTCGCCGTAGACCGGCAGGGCGGGGAGCACCTCTTCGCGCTGCGTCGGGATGGGATTGAACCAGTTGATGCTGGGCCGGATGTGCGCGTTCGTCTGGAACGAGCAGCGGATCCACGGATCCATCCGCCACCACGTCGCACCGCTGCTGAAAATTCCGTGCTGAAAGAGCACGCTCACCCCGGATGCGACCTGGGGGCAGGGATCCTCGGTCGGCGGAGGCGGATCGTCCGGCGGCGGCGACTGGCACGTATCCGACGTGCTCTCCATGCTCATCGGACAGATCTCCTCGTACGCCAGCGGCGTCATCGAGGCCGGAACAGGCCGGCCGCGTCGCCTGTCGCGCCGCGCGCGATCCCTCTGGGGGTTTTCGTGATAGCGCAGCAGGCGAACCCGGCTCACCTGCCGCTGGTGCACCCGCGCTTTTTCCGACCGGTGCGTGGTCGTAACCTCCACCTGGTTCAGGAGGTACTTCTGCCCTCGCCGGCGGTAGGTGCGAACGGTTTGGCCCCGGCTCGCCACCTGGTCGCTGCCCTTGCCCGGGAACAGAGCGAAATCCTCTCCGTCCAACTCGTTCGTGATCTGGATCTCGTCGGGCGCGGGACGCCTCACGGAAGCGCGCGGACCGGCGGCGGCCGCCAGCGGCACGGCTGTCGGGCTGAGTTCGGCGAGTGCGTCGATCGCGGCGGCGTCCAGGATCAGCCCATCCGTGATCTGCTCATCCGATGGGCCCGCCATCGCCAGCGGCTCCAGCGACTCGCCGGGGGTCAGCTCATTCGCGACCGGCTGACCGTATCCGTCGTATCGCGTGACGTCGTCCTGCACGCTTCGGGTGCGCCGCGTGGTGTTGACGGCGGTGGTCAGCGGGTCGCCGGCCGGGTTCGTCTGGTCGAGAACCTGGATGATCCGGCCGTAATCGTCGTACCCGCCCTCGATCCGCTGGGTTTCCGGCTCGTGGTGGGCCGTGTACTGGTTCGAGACGGCACCGGTGGTGGGATCGGTGATGGGCGTCTCTGATTCTACGGTGGTGCTTCCTTCCTGGGACACCTCGGCGAGATAGTACGAATCGTCCTGATTGATGTCGGGATCAGGGGAGTACGTCGCCGCGGGCCGTGCACCGTCCGGACCTACGACGGGATTGTCACCCGGCTGGTCACGGCAGGCGCCAGTGAGCGCGCCGGCGAGCACGAGCAGAAGAACTGCCTTGATAAATTGAGGGCTGAGCATGGTGTGGTGGTCCGGGGGGGGTACGTTGGGAGGGGGACTCGCCGACGACGAGCATCGCCGCTCTACGAACGGTAACCTCCCCTCGGTAGATTTACAATAGTCGCAGAAGGGGCGTCAACGCGCGTGGGGAGCAGCGCACGGGGAGAGGTGCGAGGCAGGGCAATCGGCGCGGGGGGGCGCTTTCCTACGGCCCGGGGAGGCCGCGGGCCGGCAACTGAGAGGTGTGGCTCCCGGTTAGGATTAGCCGATGACGCCGGCTTTCGGCTGGGAAGGAAAGCGGGGTCTCCGCCAGGTCCGCCACCACCGCCTCCCACCCCTTCGGCGCCGAGCGCGCTCAGCCGTGCGGCGGATCGTGTGCGGATCATTGCCGAGCCGCTGCCGCGGTTCCGGAGTGAGTGCCGCAAATTACACGTCTGTTCGCCGCGTGAAAGTCCATCCCCGAATCACGCGCAACTCGGCGTGGCTCTCCTTTTGCGAATAGAGTTGTGCAGGCATCCGCGGATATGGTCGCCCCGATCCATCCGCCCTCCCGATCCGCGTTCTGTCCAAGGCTCCCGTTGCCGACCATCTCCGAAATCGTCCGCGTCCCACCGGGGCCGGCATGAGGGCCAGTGC
>JAHWJV010000555.1 GCA_019348265.1 Gemmatimonadota bacterium | reverse complement strand
CACGCCGGACATCGTCCCACAGGCGCCAGAGCGAGGCGCGGGACAGCGGGCGGTCGAAGCCGATCGTGTGCCACACGAACGGATCGGCGCGCCGTGCGACCTGCTCGTACGCCTCGGCGGCATCGGGCAGCAAGATCACGGTCCGGAACGAATCCCACTTGGGATCCTTGTACACCCCGGCCCGGTGACTCATCTGCCGCTCGATGCGCATGGTCTGCGCCAGGAGGTCGATGTCGTCGTGCATGAGCGCGCCGAACTCGCCGCGTCGCGGCGCCTGCCGCGACACGAACCGTACGGCAGCACGCCACTCAGGGCCGAGGACCTTTCCGGCGGCGTTCTCCAGCCTGATCACGCCTGAGGGTGTCAGCGGCGGGAGCACGGACTTCGGCGGGGTCTCGTCGCGACGGCGACGCGGGTTTCGCATCTCGATGATGGGGTTCTCGTCGATCAAGCCCCAGTACTTGGCGTCGGACAGCATGAGCCGGGGCGCGACGAGCGCGGACTTCTTGGTCTGGGAACGCACCCAGCCGCCGACCGTGCCAACGGTCAACATCATCAGCAGCATGTGACCGAACTCGGACACGAACGCCCTGATACCGCTCTTGAGGGTGGCGTTGGAGTCGTCGGACGGTCGCGCGTTCTCCTGCAGCCAGCGGTTCTCGGCGTAGTCGCGGACGGTCAGCAGCTCAGGGTCGCAGAGCTGCGCGAGCCGGAGCAGGAAGCTCTGCTCGGCGGCGGCGGCGTCGTCCCAGGTCGCGTAGTCGCCGAGCTCGACCCCGCGCACGCGTGCGGTGAACGGCTTGTTCGGGTCGGCCGGCTTGCGCCGACCGCCGTGAGCTCCGCGCTTGAACGGCATCAGCGGGTCACCGGCCGGGCGCGGCGGCCGAACCACGCGAGTGCCGCGGCCTCGATCGCGTGCTTCTCCTTGCGGCTCTTGGCCCGGCCGAGGTCGACGCGCTTGCCGTCGAGCTCGATCCTGGCGCTGAGCGTGTGGCGGCGCGGGCGGCGCCGGGTTCTGATGGCGGACATGTTGAAGGGACCTCCTGTGTTTGCGCACCCGGAGGCCGGCGCGGTACTGTCCGCGTCGGCAGTGCCTGGTGCTTGGTTGGCTCTCGGTGCTGCTTCTAGGTGGTGTCGGGCGTCCGGCGCTGGCGCGGTTTGTGAGTTGTCAGGCTCTGCGCTGTGCCGGCGTCCGCGCCGCTTCCTCTGGCGGCCGTCGTTTGATGTTGGTGGGCTGGGGGGCCGACCTATTTCGGTCGATGCTCCCAGTGGTGGTTCCTCCGGTCGACCGCCGCGCAATGAGCGACAGTCTCACAGTTGGAGTCAGTGGACGGTATCAGGTTCATAACGCCTATGGGTCGGTTTTTTGTCCAGAACAGCGGACGCGACCAACCCGCTCACATTGACCGTCTCAAATGGGGACCCGCGACCACGATGGGGAGATGTAGGGATCGCTTTCACGCTCGCTCCCAGGTGCGGTCGGCCCACGCGACGACCTCGCTGAGCAGGTAGCGGCGAGCCCGTCCGAGTCGGCGACTCGGGAGGCCGTCGCGCCGCCTCGCCTTGTCGATCCAGGACTCTGAGACGCCGAGCACCTCAGCGAGCTCACGTACCGTGAGCCAGTGCTCGGCACCGGCGGTCATGACGGCGACGGGTGGCGAAGATTGGCTCTGTGCCGCGGTTTGCGCGTGGTCGCGGGCTGCCTCGATGCCGGCGCGCGTGGCGGTGTAGCGCTTCACGTGACCTCCCCTAGAGGACGACTCGGGCGCGCACCGCGGGCACGCGAAGGGGAAGCGGCTCCCGGCGTCCCGGAACCGACATCTCTCCTTGGGCGCTCCCCCTCGACCGTTGCCATCGGGTCGACTCCCCCGACATCTGAGCACCGATGTCTTGGATGGAAGGATCGGCATCGCCGTCGGCCCAACGACGTCAGGCCGAGGGCAAGTCGATTTCGTGCATTGGATTTCGCAGTTCCCGTCATAGTAAGTACGTCTCGTAGCAGTGCTTCTCTCACTTCGTCCCTCTCACTTCGTCCTCTCACTTCGTCCCTCGCGCTTGTGTCCTCGCACTTGTGTCCTCGCACTTCTGTTCTCGCACTTCTGTCCGTGGACTTCTGTCCTCCGACTTCTGGCCTCGCACTTCGTCCCTCGCACTTGGTCCCTCGCATTGCTCCATGAGATTTCCACCGTTGATAGCCCACCGGGTTGACCGCCGAGCATCCGGTCGTGACTTCCCGTAGCGCGGCCTACGTCAAGGCGCTCGCCTCCTCGATGTGCGCTGCGGAGCCGGCCCCCGAACGTTTCGCCGGCCCCGAGGGGCTGCGAGCGATCCTCGCGACCAGAGCACGTCACTCGGCCTCCCGGCCGTCGACCTGGGCCCACCGCGACGCTCCGGTGGCCG
>JAHWJV010000554.1 GCA_019348265.1 Gemmatimonadota bacterium | reverse complement strand
GATTCGCTCCGTCTCCTCCTGGACGAGCACCTTGTAACCCGAGTGCCGAATTCCCATGCGGCGCGACGAGTACCAGGTCGAGGTGTCGTCGCATCGAGTGCGGAAGCGGAATCCCCCCTCTCGCGCCTGGCTCTCGGTGAGCCCGACGGCGGCGAGGGGAGGGAGGGTGAACACCACCGTGGGGGTACCGCGATAGTCCGCCGTCCGACTGTCGGCCTTCAGCAGGTTCGCCGCGGCAACAGCGCCCTCGTGGCTGGCGATGGGCGTGAGCGGCAGCCCATCGGTTGCGGCGGCGTCCCCGGCCGCGAATACCGCCGGGTTCGATACGCTGCGGAGATACCGGTCCACGCGCACTCCGCGCTTCTCACGCTCCACCCCGGCGGCCTCGAGATCCAGATCGTCGATCTCGGGTATCCGGCCGGCGGCGTGTACGACCAGATCGGCGGGAAGAGAGACGGTTTTCCCGTTCGCGTCGGCGCGCACCTCGTAGCTTTCCCCGCGCCGGCCGACCGCCTGGACCTCGTGCTCCAGGCGCAGGTCGATCCCCGCCTCTCGCGTCGCCTCGACCAGCCTGTCTACCAGGTACGGGTCGAAACCCTCCAGCGGGCGCGGGCCGCGGTGCAGCACGCAGACCTCCGCGCCTGCCCGCGCCGCGACGTGGGCGAACTCGAAGGCGATGTAGCCCCCGCCCACCATCACGATCCGGCTGGGTAGCGTCTCCAGCTCCAGGAAGTCCGTGCTGGTGGCCAGGTGCTCTTCGCCTTCGATACCGAGCCTCGCCGGCGTCGAACCGGCCGCGATCAGCACGTGGCGTGACGTCACCTCCTCCTCCTCTACCCGCAGCGTCCTCGGGCCGGTGAACCGCGCCCGGCCATGCAGCGTCGAGATTCCCGCCTCCGCGAGCGAATGCTCCCGCTGCTCGGGCACCGGGTCGGTGAAGCCGCGCTTGAACCGCATCAGCTCCGCCCAATCGATCCGCGCCTCGTCGCTCCGGACGCCGCGTCCCTCGAAGCGTCGCATGAGGTCGATACCCTCGGCGGCGCCGACCAGGACCTTCTTCGGGTCGCAACCGCGCAGCGCACAGGTGCCGCCGTACGGCCGGGAGTCGATCATCGCCACCTCCCAACCTTCGGCACGGCAGGCATGGGCGGCGGTGGCGGCGGCCGCGCCCGTGCCGACGACCACGAGATCGAAGTGGCGGCTCACAGGGGGCTCCCCTGCGCGGTGGGGACGCCGGTCCGGGAGCGAACCTCACAACGGCGGCGCGCTATGACGTTCCAGACGCTGGCTGCAATCAGCAGCACCGCCCCGGTCGCGACCAGCCATGCCCCCACGAAGATCACGGCGGGGATCAGCAGCGCCCCCGCGGTGCCCAGACGGAGCGGCCAACTCTCCCCATGCATCGCGCGTCCTTCTCCAGGCCCCAGAGCGCGACGAAGAGGGAGAACGCGAGGAGCGGCAGGAGGATGAGATCGTTGACCAGAAACCCCGCCCCGATCGCCGCGACGAAGGCCAGGATCGCCGGCTTGCCGAGGCAGCACAGCGTGGCGAAGAGCGAGCCGCCGGTCCCCAGTTTGTCCGCATGCCGCTCGAAATAACCCATCGCGATCCTCCCGGTGTGTGGAATCACTGCACCCTCGCATCCGGATCTCCTCGCGTCCGCTCTTGGATCGTCTCCAGGACCGGGCACTCGTCCGTCGACTCGCGAGCCGCGCAGGACGTGGCGAGCTTCTCCAGCACGACTTCCATCCGCTTCAGCTCCCTGATCTTCTGCCGCACGTCCGACAGCTTGGCGCGTGTGGTCGCCTCGACCGCGCAGCACGACACCGGATCCTCCACCCGCAGCGCCAGAAGCTCCTCGATCGCCTTCAGCTAGAATCCGAGGTCCTGCGCCTGCCGAATGAAACGCAGCCGCTCCAGCGCTTCGACGTCGTACTGGCGGTAACCGGAAGCGGTGCGTTCCGGCTGCGGGAGGAGTCCCCGGCGCTCGTAATAGCGCACCGTCTGCACGTTGACTCCCGCCTCCGCGGCCAGCTCGCCGATCGTCATGCTCATCCGCGTCACCTTCCTCCCCGAGTATACACCTGTACCCGGGTACAGGGTCAAGGCCCATTCGACGAGCGGCTTACCGCTGCATCCCCGCCATCATGGTCCTGTGCATGTCCCTGAGCCTGGTCATGCGGGCGTGGTGGGCGGGCATGAAGGCCCCGAGCTCCTGCGCGCCCATCTCCGGCAAGCGGGTCAGGTCCTGGCGCAGCGAATCGACGGTCGCGGTCCAGGACGCATCGCCGGGCATGTTCATCTGCTGCATGTCGCGGTTCATCTGCGCGAGCATGTTCGCCGCCATCTGACGGTGCTGCGGCATGACGGCGCGCATGCTGTCGGGACTCATCCCGTGCATCATCTGCATG
>JAHWJV010000553.1 GCA_019348265.1 Gemmatimonadota bacterium | reverse complement strand
GTTCTCGTAGCCCGCACCACCAACCCTGCCTGGACTCCGCTCTTCTACTCCGCGGTTGCGGTGATCACCGAGAGCGGCGGCCCACTCTCCCACGGCGCCGTCACCGCACGCGAGGTCGGCGTGCCCGCGGTCATGGCCGTCCACGGCGCGCTCACCGCCTTCCGCGACGGCGAGCGCGTGCGGGTGAACGGCGGCTACGGGGTGGTCAGCCGGGTGGGGTAGGTGGAAGTCGTCAGTCCTCAGTCTCCAGTCTTCGCTCGCGTTGAGGGCTCCGGACCCGCTGTCCCATGCTCCCTGGCATGCATCTGGCCCCTGCACCCGTATTCGGAAGTCACGGGAGCCCAGAGGATTACGGATGCGAAGCTGGATCAAGGTCGGGTTGGCGCTGCTGGTGGCGGGGGGCGGTTGCACGGACGATGGCGATGCGGACTCGAACCGGGCGCTCGCCGCCGAAGCGGCGTCCGCACGGCCCGCCGGGCCCCCACCCGCCCCACCGCCGCCCCCGATGACGGCAGCCGACTCCGCCGTCGCGCGCGAGGCCGTTGCGGCGCGCGGAGCGGCTCTGCGCGCCGCGTTCGACAGCTTACGCGTGCTGGGGGCGCGGGAGGTGGCCGAGCTCCGTCTGGACCGTAACGCGGAGCAGATCGCCGTGGCGAGGTCGCTCGGGATACGCGCCTCCGGCGCCGCCGAGATCGAGCGACTGCGCCGGCAGGGGCGGCTCGTCGAGCTGGACGACAGCACGACCTACTGGGTGCTGCGGGAGATGGACCACTCAGTCCCCGTCGTGACCCCCGACGGACGGGCCATGCTCATCGAGCTGGGGCGCCGCTTCCACGCGCGCCTGGACAGCCTCGGACTCCCGCTCTATCGAATGAAGGTCACCTCCGCGCTTCGCACCGACGAGTCGCAGGCAGATCTCCGCAGGACCAACCGGAACGCCTCCAGGACCGTCAGCGCGCATGAGTTCGGCACCACGGTCGACGTCTCGCACGAGCGCTTCGCCGTCCCGGCGCCGCGGGCGCAGCCGGACACCGCCCACGCCGAGGTGCAGGAGATGGAGACGGAGATGCTGGAGGAGCTAGGAAAGGAAAAAGCGCGGCAGCTCCAGGCGGAGCTGGGCCGCGCCATCTGGGCGCTGCGGAACGAGGGGGCACTTCGGGTGATGATGGAGGATGCTCAGCCCGTGTACCACATGACCGTGGCGCGGCGCCACACATCCGCCGCCCCGTAACGAGCCGATTACGTCAGCGGCCGGACCCGCCGGCCGCGTTCGGCCGCATTCCCATCCTGAGATACACCTCCTGCGGGACGCGGAACTCCCGCAGGACGCTCTCCACGTCGCGGAAGCCACAAGCCTCCCGTTGTACGACGTAGTACCAGAGCGCCTCTCCCGCCGCGTCGACCAGCGGCTGGCGCGTCCCCGCGCCTGCGCCGGACCGGATCCCGGCGTCGAACGCCTCCAGCCGGGCCATCGCCTCCTCCAGCTTCGACGATACCCTCCCCAGCGAGGCTGCCTTCTCCTGCGCTATCTCCGCCTGGACCTTCTCGAGGTTCTCCGCCGACCGCCGTGCCAGCGCACCATTCGGTACCCGCATTGGCACTACGTGAAGAGTGAATGACGACTGACGACTGACGACTGACGACTCTCAATCACTTCGCCTTCTCGATCTCCCCCTTCAGACGCATCATCCCGTCCTCTACCGCCACCAGCTCGCCGCGGGCCTCGTTGAGCGACTCCTGCTGGCTGCGGACGAACCGCCGGTAGGGCGCGATCGCCTCGTTCACCCGGTCGGTGGAGCTTCCGATCTCCAGGTGGACCTGTCGCGTGAGCACGTCTTTGAGGCGCGTACGAAGCTCCCCTAACCGCTCCTGCAGCGCCGTCTGCGCCTGCCGCCGCTTTCTTGGGATCAGGTAGAAGCCGCCGACCGCCAGCGCGGTTGCCAGCAGGATGCCCGTCACGTCGGCCGCGGCGCCGGTAAGGACGGTGGCTACCAGCGTTCCGACGCCGATCGCGCCGACCTCCGCGAGGGCGGTGGTCGCGAACGTCCCCTGCACCTCGTTCGCGATGGTGCGCGACTCCGCCTCCCGATCGAAAGTCCCCACCACCTCCCGGGAGAGGCGGCCGATCGAGTCGAGGAGCGCCTGGCGATTGTAGTTGAACGACTGGCCCACCTCGCCGATCATTCCGTCCTGGTAGCGGTTCAGCTGGCGGCGGTCGATGTAGCCGTTGATGTCTTGCCAGACCTTCAGATTGCGCTCGACCATCCAGTCGATGATCCGGCCGGTCTCCTCTTCGATCCGCTGCGGCGTGTCCGCGATCACCTCGTGCTCGAAGGCGCGCTGCACCGCTTCACTGTCCAGCAGCGTCTTGATCCGGCCGATCCGCACCGTCTGCTCGAAGAAGGCCATGCCG
>JAHWJV010000552.1 GCA_019348265.1 Gemmatimonadota bacterium | reverse complement strand
TGGGACCAGGTCCAGGGCCGTGGCTGCAACGCGGTCGAGCACGCCGTGCAGGTCGCTGTTCTGCGCCACGTGGCTGGCGAGCTGCGCGAGCGCCTCGGCCTGCACGAGCCGCGGATCATTACCTTCTCGCGAGCGCGCGCCGGGGCGGGCGGAGGCGAAGGGTGCCGCGAGATGGAGGGCGAGCGAAGAAGCGAGCGCTTCGTCCTCGGCGCCGGGTCGGTGCGGCGCGGCGTACTGGAGCTGGATCACCCCGACGACCGCTGCGCCGGCCCTGATCGGAAAGGCGAGATCCGACCGCATCTGGCCGGGCAGGCTGCGCACGAAATCCGGCTTCACGTACGAGTTGATCGCGCGCTGAATCTCCCCCTTGCGTACGGCGTCGCCCAGCACTCCTTCCTTCACCAGCAGTCTGGCGCCGGGAGTGGCCTCCTCGCCCTCGCGCGGCTCGGTCGCGAGCGCCACGAGAACCTGCGCCCGCGCGTCGTACCTGTGGATGCTCACCGCCGCCGCGGGCACCGCTGTCCTCAGCAGGTGCACGGCGGCGTCCGCAACGGCTTCCAGGTCGCACCAATCCGTGACGTAGGCGTGGAGGCTGGCGAGGACGTCGACGGGTGCGTGTACGACCGGATGTGTCGAAAGGGCGAGCGTCATAACCACCAGGCGAAACGTGGTTTGCTAATCGTCCGGGGAGCTTCTATGCTTCGCGGCGACGCGGGCCTACTCATCTCAACGTAGCAGTATCGGCAATGCGGCCCGACTTCTTGATGTTTCCCCGGCCGTTCGCGCGGTTCGATTCTCTGCGCCCGGGCGGCCGGTCGTTCGAATTCCGCGGACTGCGCCGCGCGATCTCCACTGAGAGTATCGGCGGGGTCGTGCCGGCACTGCAGGAGGTGGAGGAGGAGGTGGGGAAGGGGGGCCATGCGGTGGGGTTCCTGTCGTACGAGGCAGCTGGGGCTCTCGATGCCTCCCTTCGCACGCGCGCGAGAGACCCCGACGTCCCGCTCCTCTGGTTCGGCGTGTTCGCCGAGCGTGTCCCGGCCGCCCCCATTCGCCATGATGGGGCCGCCGCGGAGCTCGAGCTTGGGGAATGGCGGAGCTCCCTCTCCCAGCCCGAGCATGCGCAGCGCGTAGGTGAGATCCGCGAGCTGATCGCCGCGGGGGACACCTACCAGGTCAACTTCACCTTCCAGCTCAAGGCCGCTCTCCGGGGGAGCGACGTCGCGCTGTACGAGCGGCTCTGCCTGTCGCAGCGGGGCGGCTACTGCGCGCTTCTCCGAATTCCCGGGCTCACCGTCGCGTCCGCCTCACCGGAGCTGTTCTTCCGGTGGGAGGGGCGCGAGCTGGAGCTCCGGCCGATGAAGGGCACCCGCCCGCGCGGCCGCTGGGCCGAAGAGGACGAGGCGCAGATGTCGGAGCTGCTCGGATCGGAAAAGGAGCAGGCGGAGAACCTGATGATCGTGGACCTGCTGAGGAACGACGCGGGGCGCATCGCGGAGTACGGGTCGGTGCGGACCCACTCGCTATTTCAGGTGGAGAGCTACCCGACGGTTCACCAGCTCACCTCGACCATCCGGGCGAGAACGCGTGAAGGCGTCATCCTCACCGACGTGCTTCGAGCTCTCTTCCCCTGCGGCTCCGTAACCGGCGCGCCCAAGGTGCGCACGATGGAGATCATCGCGGCGCTAGAGGAGGCGCCGCGGGGAGTGTACACAGGCGCGATCGGATTCTACTCGCCGGGCGAAGCCGTCTTCAACGTTCCCATCCGCACCCTGGTGATCGACGAGCAAGGGACGACGGTCCGCATGGGGGTCGGCAGCGGCGTCACCTACGACTCGGACGCCGAAGCCGAGTATCGCGAGTGCCTGCAGAAGGCCGCCTTCACGCATCATCCCGTTCACGAGTTCGATCTGCTCGAGACCATGCTCCGCCTCGCCAGCGGCGAGATATTCCTGCTGGAGGAGCACCTCGCCAGGCTCGCCGCCTCCGCCCGCTACTTCGGTTTCTCGCTCGATCTGGCCACCATTCGCGAACGCCTGGACGACACGGAAGGGACGCCCGGCCGGGCCCGCAGGCTGCGCCTCCTCCTGGGCCGGGGCGGCGAAGTGCGGGTGGAGGAGAGCGCGCTCGTGCCGCTGGCAGTACCGCTCCGTGCCTGCCTCGCGGCGAACCCGGTCGACAGCCGCGACGTCATGCTCTACCACAAGACGACTTGCCGCCGACCGTACGACGACCGGCTGGCGAGCCATCCCGATTGCGACGAAGTGATCCTGCGGAACGAGCGGGACGAACTCACTGAGCTGATCAACGGAAATCTGGTGGTCCGGAAGGACGGCGAGTCCTGGACGCCGCCCCTCCGCTGCGGCCTTTTGCCGGGGACCTTCCGCGCGCACCTGCTGCGGGAGGGGCGGATACGGGAGCGCGTCCTCGTACCGGGCG
>JAHWJV010000551.1 GCA_019348265.1 Gemmatimonadota bacterium | reverse complement strand
CCGACATCACGGGACGCGGATCGATCGGAGATGACATGAATCCACTTGGGGCATGGGAATACTGCATGCTGCCCGGAGTGGGGAGTCATCCAGCCACTGTAGAACCCCGCGAGATCAGGAACGGTCCCCCGGCGGCCTCGGCGGTACACGGACGCTCCGGCGCGGAGCGGCGGAAAGGAGCCGCCGGGCGCCCCGGAAAGAGCTACCGGCGGTTCAGCAGGTTGTCGATCTTGCTCCACTCCTGCATCAGGTCGGCGCGGTCGTCCGCGTCCAGGGCTTCGCCGCCGGCCGATCCGTCGCCTTCCTTCACCAGCTTCATCAGCCGGTCGCGCCGCTGCTCCAGCCTGGCGCGCTCCGCGTCGGTCAACGTGTTCGCGTCTGCCACTGTCTGCCTCCTTTTTCGTGGATTCCCGGGTACCTGCGCGTCGGGGCTGCGACCTTCGTGCCCGGCGCCCGCGGGCTGCGCGCGTGCCGATGCAGAAGTCGGGGAGAGGCGACCACCTTCGTCATGACGATGCTCCCGCAGGGGCGATCTCGTACACCCGCACCTGGGGAAACGGGTCGTTCACGCCGGTATAGATTCGATTTCCGGCCACGTCCAGCACGCGCGGGAGCGTGTTGCCCACGTACACGCCCTTGCCGGTCTCGGCAGAGATCAGGTAGGTGCGCAGTTCCGCGTAGTCCCGCTGCTCGCGGCCGCTCTCTGCGGTATGGCGAGCGGTCTGGATGATGACCAATCCTTCGTCGACGGCGTGCAGCACCTCCACCCGGTCGTAATCGTCCCCGCCCGCCCCCACCAGCACGTACGGCTGGCCGTCGGACTCGACACCCTCCTCGATCCTGATCGTGCGGAAGTCCGCGAGGCGCGATGTCCACCGGAGCGTTCCGTCGGCGCTGTGTCCGCGCACGTACGGCAGGTAGCGCAGCATTGCAACGATCGCTTACTATTAGATGGTTGGCGAAGCAGATGTACAACGCAGCCCCCCCGCCCGCGCCGAACCCGCGGCTGCAGACGGCGCCGGGCCTGCCATCTCGGGGCGCGCGGCCGCTCGTCCGATTGACACGCAACTGACCCCTGGCACCAGAGATCCCCGTGAGAGCACATCGACAGCTGATACAGGGCGCGCCCGTCCTCGCACTCCTCGGGATGGCGGTTCCCGCCGCGGGCCAGGCAGATGCGCCTCCCGCGGTTGCGCAGGCGGCGCCCCACCACGCGGGCGACGATCTCGTCCATTGCGAGGAGCCGCGGCGGAGGTCCGCCTCGGAGCAGGCGCGCTCCGCCCAATACCACATCATCCACGATTCGGCCCTCGCCCTGGTGCGCGGCGCAGCCCGCTCGGCGGGGGTGGAGCCCCCGGCCGGCCTGGTCTCGATCATGCCCGGGCGGGGAGTGCGCGTCTACGGCGGCAACGTGCCCGAGGATGTGCTCACGAGGGTCGGCGGCCAACTGGTGGACCTTGGGCTGGCGTACCAGCGCCTGGATCCGCTCCTCCGCGACGCAACCCTGCTCGTCAGGCTCGACCCCCACCCTCTGCCGCCGTGCGGCCGCGGGCCACGCCGCGAACGCTCGGCGATGCTGCGCAACCGCGCCGAGATCACGCGCCTCCTCAGCGCGATCGCGGACCGGCTGCCTCCCGTACCGTTCGACCAGGAGCTCACGCTCGCAATCGTGCTTACGCGCGACTCGGAGGTGGTCTCCGCCAGCTTTGTGGACACCCGCCGGGCGGTGTTCGTGAACGACGAAATACTCGATCTCGTCCGGCAGATGCGATTCCGGCCGAAGGAAATCGATGGAGCTGCCCAGGACTGCCTGGTCCTCCTCCCGATCAGGGTGCCGGGTCGGTGATCCGATACCAAATGTGTCGGGCAGCACTGTCAGCCGGGTCGCGTGCGAGTCATAGGGACCAACCGAAAAAAGCGGGGAGCACCAGCCGGTGCTCCCCGCTTTCGTGATCCTCGATTCGCAGCCGCCGTCAGGCGCCCGATTCGATGCCGGCTCACTGACGTGGTTGGGGGACCTCCGGACCGAGGGGGCCTGGCCTGACGATCTTCAACCGGGCGAAGATCACCGTCCCCGCGACCGCCACCCCCGCGAGGGCAGCGGTGCGGAGCGGCGAGATCCGGTTCTCCCGCACGTGCGCGATGTTCAACCGGGGCACCTGCATCGTCGGCCGAACGCCCAGGCGCTGATGCCCCGAGCTCGAGGTGAGCGCCACCGCCACCAGCAGCACCTGCGCGGTGTCGGCCCCCACCAGGTTGCCCCGGACCTCCACCACGTCGTCCGCCGTAAAGTCCTGGGCCCGAAGCTGCTGTGGAGCGTGCAGCTGTACGCTGACGCGCGCGCCGGGGCCAGGCAGGTCGCCCCCGACCGGCACATAGGAAAAGCAGGCGTTCAGCGTAAGCAGCGACAGTACCGCCCAGGCCGCCCGTCGCCGGGA
>JAHWJV010000550.1 GCA_019348265.1 Gemmatimonadota bacterium | reverse complement strand
CGAGCCGGTGAACTTGAAGCGGATCGTGTCCTCGGGGAGTCCGGCGTCGCCGAAGCGTTTGGCGATCTGACCCGAGAGCATGCCGCCGACCGTCCGGTGGGTGTTCCGGATGGCGAGCTCGCCGCTCACGCGCTCACCGCGCTCCATCGCGGGCTCCGCGAGGCGGATCAGCTCGTGGTCCAGCGACTCCTCGAGACCATGGTCCTGCTCCTGGATGCAGTGCAGCGCCACCGAGTCCGCCACGTCCGGGCGGTGGAGCATCGGGTTGAGGTTGAGCGTGCTCCCCTTCCAGTGGTCGAGCTCGCGCGGCCGCATGCGGTCAGAGCGGCCCACCATCTCCTCCACCGTGCGGAACCCGAGCTGCGCCATGATCTCGCGCATCTCCTCCGCGATGAAGAAGAAGTAGTTGATTACGTGCTCGGCCTCGCCGTTGAACTTCGCGCGCAGCACCGGATCCTGAGTCGCGATGCCGACGGGGCAGGTGTTCAGATGGCACTTTCGCATCATGATGCACCCCTGCACCACCAGCGGGGCGGTGGCGAAGGCGTACTCCTCCGCGCCCAGCAGCGCCGCGACGGCGACGTCCCGACCCGTGCGCAGCTGTCCGTCCGTCTGGATGCGGACGCGGCCGCGCAGGTCGTTCAGAACCAGCGTCTGCTGGGTCTCGGCGAGGCCGAGCTCCCACGGGATGCCAGCGTACTTGATGGACGAGACCGGCGAGGCACCGGTGCCCCCAGAGTCGCCCGCGATCACGATCAGATCCGCGTGCGCCTTGGCGACGCCGGCCGCGACGGTCCCGACGCCCACTTCCGCGACCAGCTTCACCGAGATGGTGGCCGTCGGGTTCACCGTCTTCAGATCGTAGATCAGCTGCTTGAGATCCTCGATCGAGTAGATGTCGTGGTGCGGCGGCGGCGAGATCAGCGAGACGCCGGGCGTCGAATGCCGTGTCTTCGCGATGATCTCGTCGACCTTGTGGCCGGGCAGCTGACCGCCCTCACCCGGCTTGGCACCCTGCGCGATCTTGATCTGCAGCTCCTCGGCGTTCACCAGATAGTGCGTGGTGACGCCGAAGCGGCCGGAGGCCACCTGCTTGATCTTGCTGTTCCGATCGTCGAGGAAGCGCTGCGGATCCTCGCCGCCCTCGCCGGTGTTGCTGCGCCCGCCGATGCGGTTCATCGCCAAGGCCAGCGTCTCGTGCGCCTCGCGGCTGATGGAGCCGTACGACATCGCTCCGGTGCGGAAGCGCTTCACGATCTCGGACGCGGGCTCCACCTCCTCGATCGGGATGGCTTCACCCGGGATGAAGTCGAAGAGGCCGCGCAGGTTGAAGCGCGCCTGCTCATCGTCCGCCAGTTTGCTGAACTCCTTGAAGGTCGAGTAGCTCTTGGCGCGCGACGCGTGCTGCAGCTTCGCGATCGCCAGCGGGCTCCAGTTGTGGTGCTCACCCTGGACCCGGTAGTGGTACTCGCCGCCGGGGTCGAGCCGGTCCACAGCGTTAGGGGTGGAGAAAGCGGCCCGGTGTCGGCGCAGCGCCTCCTCGGCCACCTCCTCGAGCCCGACACCGCCGATGCGCGAGTTGGTCCCGGTGAAGTACTTGTCCACCAGGTCGCCCGAGATGCCGATCGCCTCGAAGATCTGCGCACCGCAGTAACTCTGCAGCGTCGAGATTCCCATCTTCGAAAGGATCTTCAGCAGGCCCTTCCCCATCGCCTTCGAGAACTGCTTTCCGGCGCCGCGCGAGTCGATCATGATCTCGTTGCGGTGCGACATCGCCTCGAGGGTCTCGAAGACGAGATACGGGTTGACCGCCTCGACGCCGTAGCCAAGCAGGACGGCGAAGTGGTGCACTTCGCGCGGCTCGCCGCTCTCCAGCACCAGTCCGACGTGCGTGCGCAGCCCCTCACGGATGAGGTGATGGTGGACGCCGGCGGAGGCGAGGAGCGACGGGATCGGCGCATGATTCTCGTCCACACCGCGGTCGCTGATGATGACCAGCTTGCATCCGCCGCGCACCGCGGCCGCCGCCTCGTCGCAGACGCGGTCCATCGCGCGGGCCATCGCTCCCGGGCCCTCGTTGGCGGGGAAGAGCGCACTGATGGTGCAGGCGGGGAAGGCGGAGCCCTGGACCCGCAGACGCGCCAACTCCTCGTTCCCCAGAATCGGCTGCTCGAGCCAGATCCGGTGCGCGTGCTCCGGGGTCTCCTCCAGCACGTCCGCCCGGGGGCCCAGCTCCGTCGCCAGCGTCATCACCAGCCGCTCCCGAATCGGGTCGATCGGCGGATTGGTGACCTGGGCGAAGAGCTGCTTGAAGTACTTGAACAGGAGCTGCGGCCGGTCCGACAGCGCCGCGAGCGGCGTGTCCGTCCCCATCGACCCGATCGGCTCCTCGCCGGAGCCCACCATCGGAGCGAGGATCATCCGCAGCTCTTCCAGCGT
>JAHWJV010000054.1 GCA_019348265.1 Gemmatimonadota bacterium | reverse complement strand
CCCGCGCCGGAGCCGGAGCCGGAGGAAGAAGCGGCCGCCGGTGGCAGCGGCCGCTCCGACGCGCTCTTCTCACGACTGCGCCGGCGCGTCCGGGGGCGTGTCCTGGACGAGCTGCGAGATCGAAACAACCTCGCCGCCGCGCGTACCGAGGACTCGATCCTGGAGACGCACGTCGAGAACGCGCTCGTCTTCCGCAAGGCGCTCGCGGACGAGCTGTCCGCCCCCGAAGCCGTCGAGATGTACCTCGAGACGATGATGCTCCCGGAAGGGGTGAGCGACGTGATCTACAATCGCTCGCTCCGCGTCCTGGCAGACCAGGTGCTGCCGCCCATCCCCAACGACTCGGCCACGCCTGCCGGCTCGGAGGCCGTCGTCGCGGCCTCGGTCGAAGTGCCGCGCGCCTGAGCGGCGCGGCACGTACGAGAGACCAGCGGCCGCCCCCTCGGGGCGGCCGCTTTTCGTAGCAACGCGCGGCATGCCTGCGGTGGGCATCCTTCCTGCAACCGCTACCGCCCCAGCCCGGCTCGTTTTTGGGTGTCACCCGGTACGGGAGGTGGGATGCCGTTGTTCGCCATCGTGTGGGCAGGTTTCGTCTCGGTCATCCTCGCCGCCGCCGTCTTCTGGGCGTTTCGTGCCCTCAGGCTCACCGAGTTCAGTCCATCGATTCATCTGGGCTGCCTCTTCCTTCGCAATCCCGGGCACCCGGCCACAGAGACCACGGGCTTTCTCCTGCTCGTCGTTCTCGGGTCGTCGATCATACCGATCGTCTACGAACGCATCTTCGGCCTTCTCGGCGGCCCATCGTGGGCCGTGGGACTCGGGCTGGGGGCCATTCACGGCCTGGTGGCGTCCGCACTTCTGCCCGCCTTTGGTACGATAAGTGCTTGTATCCGGGCCGGAGCCATTCCGGCTCCGGGAGCCATGGGAACTAAATGGGGCTGGCTAACCCCATTCGCCATGGTGGTGGGACACGGGCTCTATGGAGCCGTCTGCGGTGCCATTCTGGATAACCTGTGACGTGTGGACGGGAGGTGTTAAGCCGTTCGAGATCAAAATGTTAGTAGTACCCGGCGTTTTTGGCATTCTTCTTGAAAGAGTGCAGGCTACGTCGGATGTCGTGTGTCGTCTTCCATTGGGGGGAGGCGGTTATTTACCACCTCGTGAGGAGGGGAATCGATGAAGCGTTTTTTAACATCCGCTGCGGCGGCTGCCATGCTGGTCGCGGGGACCGGAAGCGGTGCTACGGCGCAGACCGTATTCGACCTGGGAGCGTACGGCGGGGTTCAGTACACGACGGATTGGTTCGAGATCAGTGAAGATGGCTTCTCCGTTGGACCGGGGTTCATCGGCGGTGCAATGGCGACGTTCTGGACGACGCCGAACTTCGGTGTCCGTCTGCACGGGTCGTACTTCCCGACCGGCGGCCCGGATGCGGACGATCAGCGTTTCGGTGACCGTGATTACGCGCTGAACAACTATTTCGCGGACCTGGACCTGGTGTTCCGGCCGTTCGCGGGCCCGCTCATGGGCATCTTCGCCTCGCCGTACCTGTTCGTCGGTGGCGGCGCGATGGTTACCAACGTGGCCGGTGATCCGAGAGAGGACAGGACGGACTGTCTCGCGGGCTACACCGGGGCAGGTGTGTGTCTGGCGTACGAGCCGAGCTATGCGACGGTCGGACAGGGCACCGCGGGTATCGGCTTCGATGTGTTCCCGCTTGGACCGCTCGGGGTGTTCGGCGAGCTGGCGGTGCACGGCTATGATTCGCCCGCGCACGTCGTCGGCGGCACGACCGCTGAGGACAAGTTCGCGTTCACGCCGCGTGCCGTGCTGGGCGTCAAGCTCGGGTTCGGTGGTGCTGCGCCGGTGATGGCGATGCCTCCGATGATGCCGCCGCCGCCGCCGCCGCCGCCGCCGCCGCCGCCGCCGCCGCCGCCGATCGCGGAGAACCAGATCCGGGTGTGCGTGGTGCAGGGCAATCAGCTCATGGATGTGAACGCCATCTATCGCCCCACCATGGGTGACACGCTGGTGGAGCAGGGTGGACAGCGGCGGCCGTTCGGTGCGGTCTACGGTGCTGCGAGCCCGACGTACGCCGGTGGCTCCATGTGGTTCATCAACAACGAAGTCATCCGGTTCAACAACCGCGAGTACGTCCGGTTCGGTGTGCCGCGCGTGATCACGCCGGCCGAGCTCACCCGCGCTGGCGAGTTCCAGGGCACGGGTGTGTGGACCGAGAACGCGGCCGGAGCTCAGGCCAACGTGATCTACGTCCCGATCCGTCCAGGCTGTGAGTTCCAGGCTTACCAGCTTCGCACCAGCCTCCGGGCGACCGGTTGACCTGAGCGGGAAGCTGTGCTGTAAGGAAGGGGCGCCCGCTGGGCGCCCCTTCCGTTTCCTCGCCATCCGCCGCCGCTCACATTATCTTCTCCGCTCCCTGCGCCTGCCCAGGAGGAGCGTGAGCGACATCGATCAACTGAAGCGTACGGCGGCGCTTCGCGCCGCGGAATGGATCCGCGACGGAATGGTTCTCGGTCTCGGCACCGGGTCGACCGTGTATTTCCTGCTCGAGGAGATCGCCGCACAGCGGTCCAGGGGAGCGTGGAAGGAGCTGGTAGGGATCCCGACGTCAGAGGCCACCACCAGGGTGGCGAAACGCTTCGGGATCCCTCTCGCCACGCTGGACGAACGCCCCCGGATCGACCTCACCATCGACGGCGCCGACGAAGTAGACGACGAGCTCCGGCTCATCAAAGGTCTCGGCGGCGCGCTCCTTCGGGAGAAGATCGTGGCGCAGGCGTCCGAGACCGTTGTCATCGTCGTCGACCGGTCCAAGCGCGTGAAGCTACTCGGTACGCACGCTCCTCTGCCGGTGGAGGTAGATCCATTCGGGGCCCACACGCACGACGATTTCTTCACGAGCATGGGTGGACGGCCGGTGTTCCGCTCCGGCCCGGACCGCGGTCTCGTGCGCACCGACGGCGGCCACCTGCTCATCGATGTGCGCTTTCCAGACGGGATCCGTGACCCGGCCGCTCTGGAGGCACGCGTGAACAACCGCCCGGGGATCGTGGAGAACGGGCTGTTCATCGATCTCGCACACCATGTGATCACCGCCTCGTCGTCGGCAGTGGAGGTGGATTCGCTCGCGGCGGCGCGACGATGACGGGAGTAAAGATCGCTCCGTCGATCCTCTCCGCCGACTTCGCGCGGTTGGGCGAAGAGATTCGGGTGGCGGAGGCTGCCGGCGCGGAATGGATCCATCTGGACGTGATGGACGGCCAGTTCGTCCCGAACATCTCGTTTGGCCCGATGGTCGTGGCCGCCGCGCGCCGCGTGACGCAGCTGACCCTCGACGTACATCTGATGATCGACGGCCCCGAGCGCTACCTCGACCGCTTTGTGGAGGCCGGGGCGGACCGTCTCACGGTGCATCAGGAGGTCAGCCCACACCTGCAGAGGACCGTGGACCAGATCCACGCTCTGGGCGCGCGCGCCGGCGTCGCCATCAACCCCGCCACACCCGCTGAATCGCTCACGGACATTCTTCCCTTCGTGGATCTCGTTCTCGTGATGTCCGTGAATCCCGGCTTCGGTGGGCAGAGCTTCATTGCGAGGAGCACCGCCAAAGTTGCGCGGATCCGAGAGATGCTCGCCTCGGGCGGATTCGATGCGGTGGAGGTCCAGGTGGACGGCGGGATCGATGCGACCACGGCCCCGCAGGTGGTTCGCGCGGGTGCGACCGTGCTGGTCGCGGGGTCCGCGATTTTCGGAGCCACAGGCAGTGTCGCGGACAACCTCGCGAGCTTGCGCGCAGCTGCGAATGCGGCGCGACTGGATGGCGGCATGGGGAGCGGTTAGATTGAGCGCCCGCACGGGAGATCGAGCCTGGGTGGTGGAAGTGGTAGACACAAGCGACTTAAAATCGCTCGGTGCAAGCCGTGCGGGTTCGAGTCCCGCCCCAGGCATCAGGACCGCCCCGCGGCTACCCCCGCCGCGGGGTTTTGCTATCCGGTGGGTCACTGGCCCCGCTTTTCCATGAGGATCAACGGAGTGCCATTTTCCGCGGTTATCGCGGGTCTGATCCAGGTCTCCCAACCGAATATCATCCCCTGATGCTGGCAGTGTCGTGACCAACTCCGAGGTCGGTCCAGCGGGCCCGCTGGACGAGCAGCTGGCCGAAGCCGCGAAGCTCGCGGAGGATGGCGATCCCGAATCCGCTTTCGAGCTGCTCCTGGATCTGGAGCAGAAGAATCCGGAAGACGCGACGCTGCTCTGCATGCTCGGCGTGATCGCCGGCGAAGCGGACGCCGCCGGGATGGCGTACGACTACTTTCGACGATGCCTCGCGACGCAGCCGGAAGACCCGCACCTGCTGGCTACGCTTGGCGCGGGCCTGGCGCGCTACGACGACCCCGACGCGGAGGCGGTGCTCCGGCTCGCGGCGGTAACCGCTCCCACTCTCGCGCTCGCGCGATTCCGCTACGGCGCGTATCTGGCCCGGGAGGGAATGATCGATCTCGCGACGGCTGAGCTGACGGCGGCACAGGAACTGGAGCCGGAGAATCCGGACATCAAGCGGGAGCTCGGCATCGCTCGTCTACTGGCGGGAGCGGACGAAAGCGCGGTGGAGGCGCTGGAGGACGCCGCCGGGCTCGCACCCGACGACGTGGACGTGCGTCTTCTCCATGGTCTTGCCTTGCTACGCTCCGGCGGCCTCACTGGCGCCGCCGAAGAGCTCCACGCCGCGTCTCTCGCCGCTCCAGACGATACCGACGTTCAGCTTCTCGCCGCGCTCGCCTGCGCCTCGCAAGATTGGTCTGGCGAGGCATGGGATGCGCTGGCGCGCGCTGAGGGCGCAACCGTCCCAGCGGAGTCGGCGCTTCTACGCGAGGTGGAAGAGGCGATCGACGGGGGTGCCGAAGCCTCTCGGGACTTCCTGCTGTCGCACCTTGCGCCGGCGCTGCTGCGCGAGCGGCTATTCGAGCGGAGCTGATCCGATGCGGCTGATTCGCGTTCTCGCGGGGCTGTTCCTGTTCGCCGTGTTCGGCTGGGGCTGCGTGCTCCTGGCCATCTTCATCTTCGGTCGCCGAGACGAGGCGCGTCCGGTGGACGCGATCGTGGTGCTCGGGGCAGCCCAGTACGACGGGAAGCCGTCTCCCGTGCTCAAGGCGCGTCTCGACCATGCCGTGGGGCTGTATCGGCGAGACATCGCTCCGACGCTGATCCTCACCGGAGGCGTCGGCGTGGGCGACACCGTCAGTGAGGCCGCCGTCGGTCGCCGGTACGTCGTTCGTCGCGGGGTTCCCGAGCGCAGCATCCTCATCGAGCCGGCGGGGCTCAGCACCGAACAGTCGATGGCCACCGTGAAGCGGTTGATGGCGGGCGGCAACCTCGACTCGGCCGTCCTGGTCAGCGATCCCTTCCACATGCTCAGGCTCAGACTGCTCGCGGCGAGCATGGGAATCCGCGCCTACAGCTCCCCCACCCGCACCAGCCCCATCACCCTGGATTCTCCCACCGAGTGGCGGCACGTCGTTCGCGAAAGCCTCATCCTGCCTTTCGCGCTGCTGAGGGAGAGATGACCGCCGCTCGCCGCGCGGGCGCCGGACGTCGCTGCCGCCATACTACCGCGGTGGTGGCGTGACAGTTCTCTCGTCGTCTACCTTTTCCGAGTGACGGATGGCGATTCCCATTGAGCGATTCGATCTCGCCAACGGGCTGCGCGTGATCCTCTCCCAGGACCGCCGGCAGCCCGTGGTGGCCGTGAACCTCTGGTACAACGTAGGGAGCCGGAATGAGCGCGAGGGGCGGACTGGGTTCGCGCACCTGTTCGAGCACATGATGTTCCAGGGGTCGGAGCATGTGCCGGACACGGAGCACATAGCGCACATCGAGCGCGTGGGCGGGTCGATGAACGGCTCGACCTGGCTGGATCGGACGAACTATTTCGAGACCGTCCCCGCGAACGGCCTGGAGCTCGCGCTCTGGCTCGAAGCCGATCGGATGGGCTTTCTCCTCCCGGCCATGACCCAAGAGAAGCTCGACAACCAGCGTAGCGTAGTGCAGAACGAGAGGCGCTGGCGCGTAGACAACCAGCCGTATGGCGACTGGGACGAGCGAATTCAGGCGCTGGTCTACCCCCCCGACCACCCCTACCACCACTCCGTCATCGGTAGCATGGAGGATCTGGACGCGGCGACGCTCGACGACGTCCGCGCCTTCTTCCAAACCTTTTACGCCCCGAACAACGCGGTGCTTACCGTCTGCGGCGACTTCGAAACCGCGGGGGCGCGCGAGCTCATCGAGCGGTACTTCGGCGACATTCCGCGTGGGCCGGATGTCCCCGCCGTTCCGGGCCGCACGGACATCCCCGATCGCCTCGCCGAGCCCGTACGGCACACGGTGGAGTCCGACGTCGCGCTCGGCCGCGCGTATTTCGCCTTCCGCATCCCCGCGTACGGACGCGACGGGTTCGTGGCGGCCGACGTCGCGGCCAACTTGCTGGCGTCCGGAAAGTCCTCGAGGCTCTACCGGTCGCTGGTTCGGGAGCGGAGGCTTGCCCAGAGCGTGGTCGCCTATGCTTTTCCGGTGGTGACGGGAGCGGCGATGCTGGTCGTATGGGCGACCGCTAACCCGGGAAACGAGCTGGACGTGCTCGAACGGGCGGTCTGGGAGGAGCTGGAGTCGCTCGGGCGAGCGGCGACCGCAGAGGAGGTGGAGCGCGCAGTTACCGGAATCGAGTCGCGCCAGCTGATCGCGCTGCAACAGGTGGGTGAGCGCGCAGATCAGCTTTCCATGTTCACCACCTTCTTCGACGAACCCGAACGCATCAACACCGAGCTGGATGCGTACCGTGAGCTGACGCCGGAACAGGTCCGGCGCTTCGCGGCGGAGTACCTCCGGCCGGAATCCGCCGTGGTCCTCTCCTACCTTCCGCAGAAGAAAGAGCCGGGTGCTGCATGAATGTCCCCGTAGAGCAGCCCGTCTCTCGTGCGGTGAGAACCGAGCCGCCGGGCCCGGGTCCCGTCCGACCGTTCGCGTTCCCATTGATCGAGCACCTGGCGTTGCCTAACGGCATACCGGTGCTGTTCGCGCGGGTAGACGGCCTTCCGGTGGTGACGCTCAGCGCGGTGATCCGCGCGGGTGGTGTGGACGAGCCGACGACCCGCGCTGGTCTTGCGTCTCTCACCGGCGACCTGCTCGAGTCGGGGGCCGCGGGGAGTGCCGGATCCGACATCGCCGACGCGCTGGAGAGGCTCGGGGTTCAGCTTGCCGTCGGTAGCTCCTGGGATTTCTGCCATGCGGAGCTCACCGGCCTCACCGGCCGCGTTCCGCGCGGGTCGGAGATCCTGGCGGACCTGATCCGCGCCCCGGACTTCCCGGAGCCGGAGGTCGAGCGGCTACGCAGTGAGCACGTCGCGCACGTGTTGCAGGGTCGCGCTGACCCGCGGTCGCTCGCAAACGAGATGGCCGGGCGCTACATCTTCTCGTCGTCTACTCCGTTCTCTCGCCCGCTGGGCGGGACGACGGAGACGATCCCCTCGCTGACCCGCGAGGACATCGCCAGCTTCCACCGCGCCAACTTCGCTCCGGCGCGAACGGGTATCGTGATCGCCGGCGCGATCGGCCGCGAAGAGGCCGAGCAGATGATCCAGCCGTTCGCGGAGTGGTCCGTGACGGCCGGCGAGCGCACCGAGATTACCGTCCAGCCTCGCTCTCGAGAGCGCCAGGTGGTCATCGTGGACCGTCCAGGGTCGGTACAGTCGGAGGTACGCGTCGGCCACGTCGGAGTGCCGCGTGCGCATCCAGACTACTTCCCCATCCTCGTCATGAACACGGTCCTGGGCGGCGCCTTCACGTCGCGGCTGAACATGAGCCTCCGCGAGCGCCACGGCTTCACGTATGGGGTCTCGTCGGCTTTCTCCATGCGACGCGCCGCCGGTCCCTTCCTGGTAGCTACCGCGGTCCAGACGGAGGTCACGGGCTCGGCGGTTCGCGAAATTTTCCGGGAGCTCGCCGCGATTCGCGAGGCGCCGGTTTCGGACGCGGAACTGGTGGACGCTCGGAATTACGTCGCCGGCGTCTTCCCGCTCACCCTGCAAACCACCAGCGGGGTGGCGTCCCGGCTAGCCGAGATGGTGCTCTACGATCTGCCGCGCGACTACTTCGAGAAGTACCCGGGCGAGGTGCTCGCGGTGCAGGCCGACGAGGTGGAGCGTGTGGCCAACCAGTACCTCGCACCGGATGAGGCGGCCGTGGTGATCGTGGGCGACGCTGCCAGGATCCGGGGCGAGCTGGAAGCGCTCGAGCTCGGGCCCGTCGAGGTCCTCGACGCGGGGAGCATCGTATGACCGACGAGCCGAGCGCGATGCCCACTCATCCACCGGGTCGCCTCGACTCCCGCCCGGTGCACGACGGCCGCATCGTCCACCTCAGCGTGGATACCGTCCGCTTTCCGGATGGCTCGGTGGGTGAGCTCGAGATGATCCGCCACTCCGGCGCGGCGGCGGTGCTCCCGATTCTCGGCCACCGCGACGAGATCGACCCGGAGATACTCCTCATACGCCAGTACCGGTACGCGAGCGACGGGTACCTGTACGAAGTCCCCGCGGGGCGCCGTGATGGGACCGAGGACTGGCATGTCTGCGCCAGACGCGAGCTCGAGGAGGAGACTGGCTATCTCGCCGGCGACCTTGAGAAGCTCACCGCCATCTACACCACGCCGGGGTTCACTGACGAAGTCATCCACCTCTTCATCGCCTACGAGCTCTCGGCCGGGGCCCTCGCCCAGGAGGCGGACGAATTCATCGACCTCGTCCGCCTCCCCTTCTCGGACGCTCTGGGTCTCATCCGCGACGGTGAGATCACGGACGCAAAGACCATCTGCACGCTGCTCTTCGCCCGGACCTTCCTCCTGCCAAACGCCAGCCGGTAGGAAATTGTTTCCAATAATGAGGTCAGTGTGTCCGCTCTCGGTGACATAGAGAGCGGACACCGCCGGGTGGCGAAACCAGCCTAAACCACTGACCAAGGGTGGTTTACGCCTTATAGAGAACGGCCGACCGGGCGGGGAATGGAACCTGCCTCCTACACGAGCAAGGCCGCTTCCCATCCGGAGGAGGTCTCGACCGCAGGTTCGAAAGAAAAGGGGGCTTGATGGCAACAACTTCTTTGTCAGCACGTGCAGTACGCGAGGCGCCGCGCCCCGAGGTCGACGCGCTCAAGGCTCTGGATGACAGTGCGCTCGTAGCGCGCTTTCTGGACGGTGACCGCCGGGGGTTCAGCGAGCTGGTGGAGCGGTATCAGACGAGACTGTTGAACTTCGTTTATCGTACGACGGGTGACCGTGAGCGCGCGGAGGATCTGGTCCAGGAGACCTTCATCCGCGTCTATCGCCACCTGCACCGGTTCGATCAGACGAAGAAGTTCTCGACCTGGATCTACACGATCGCGTCGAACCTGGCGAAGAACGAGCTTCGCAACCGCTCGCGAAACCCGCTGGTGCTCTTCCAGGCGATTCGGAAGACCTGGGAGGCCGATCAGCGCCCGCTGGAGTGGGAGGACAACACCTATCGGCCGGACGACCTCTTCCGCAAGCGCCACCTGCGGCACCTGGTGGAGAGCGCGGTGGAAGAGCTTCCGGAGCATCATCGGGCGGTCTTCGTCCTTCGTGAGATGGAGGGCAAGACGTACGAGGAGATCGCGGAGATCACCGGCTGCAACCTCGGGACGGTGAAGAGCCGGCTGAACCGGGCGCGAAACAACTTCGCCCAGATCATCGCGCCGCTGCTTGGGTAGCGAGCTGCGCCGGCGGCGGGGCATAGGGGAGGGCGCCGGAGCGATCCGGCGCCCTCTTATCCTTCCGGGGCGGGCCCCGGGCCGAGCGGCTTCCGGGGCGCTGGAACACCAGACCTGCTCTCCGGTAGAAGTGAGCATGTCCGCCCCCGCGCACCGAGCCGACGCGCTATCGGCGACCTCCCCGCACCTGCATGGTTGGCGATGATCGACTGCTGCGACTTTCTCGACCGCTATTCCGAATTTCGCGATCAGCTGCTCGACGCCGAGGATAGCGAGGCTTTCGAGCGCCATCTCGAGAGCTGCGACTCCTGCGCGCGTTACGACCGCGTGGTCTCCGGAGGGATCGAGACGCTGTTGCGGCTGCCTCACGTCACGCCTTCGCCAGATTTCGCCGACCGGCTCGGCAGTCGGTTGTCCCGCATGGACGAGGTCCTGGAGAGCAGCTCGACCTCCGGCGCGCCGGTGGCGCTGGTGATCGCCGTAGCGGCGACGATCGGGGCGGCTGCGTGGCTCCCTGCCTTGCGCGAAAATCCGCAGCCGATGCGCCTCCCGCCGGCGTTCGCCCACGCTCCTTACCACCCGCAGCTCATCCCGATGGTGCTGCAGCCCGGGCTGCTGGCGGTGCCGGCCATGTACGCCCCAGCGAACGGCAGTCGCGCGCCAGGCTTCGCGGCTTACTCCCTGCTCGGGACGACCGCTACCCAGACCCCAACCCGCGTCACCCAGGCCGCGCGCTGACGGCAAGTCTCGTCCACGCTCTCTCCGGACCCTCCAGGACGATCCTTGGGGCAGCTCTCGACGGGTAAGCTCGCCGCGCTACTGGCGGCGCCTCCTGCGGCCGCCGTCTTCTTCCTCCACGGGGAAGAGGAACATCTTCGCGACGAAGCCGCCACGCGCATCGTTGACGCGTTCGTCGACCCCGCCACCCGGGACTTCAACTACGATCAGCTACGCGGCGCCGACCTCGACGCTGAAGCGCTCGCCTCCATCATAGCGACGCCGCCCCTGATGGCCACTTACCGGGTGCTGGTGATCCGGGACGCACAGGGGCTCTCGGCTCGCGCCAGGGAGGTGGTGGAGGAGACCGCGGGCGCCGCTCCACCGGGGCTGATCCTGGTGGTGATCGCGCAGATCCCATCCGGAAGCAAGGCCAAGTTCTACACCACGCTTCAGCAGCGCGCGCTGTCCGTCCAGTTCTCTGCGGTCGATCCACTCGACCTGCCGGGATGGCTCAGCGAGCATGCCGCGGAGAAGCACGGGGTCGAGCTGGAGCTGGACGCGGCACGGGCGCTGGTTGGCGGGGTGGGGAACCAGCTCGGGATCCTCACGAGCGAGCTGGAGAAGCTGGCCGCGTACGTCGAGGGCCGCCCCCGCATCTCGCTCGACGACGTTCGCGCGGTCGGTGGGTACGTCCCGCGCGTAGACCGATGGGCATGGTTCGACCTGGTGACGGAAAAGCGCTTCCCGGAAGCGCTGCGCACCCTCCCGGACATGCTCGCCGCGGGGGAGAACGGCGTCGGCATCGTCATTGGGGCGTCGACGCAGATCGTTCGCGTGGGTCTGGTGATCGCCGGCGGGCGCGAGATGCTGGAGCGGGAGCTCAAGGGATACCAGCGATTCCTCGCCAGCCGACTGGTCTCCGCTGCCCGCGCGTGGAAGGCGGATGAGGTCGACCTCGCGATCGGTGAGCTGCTCCGAACTGACCGGCTGCTGAAGAGCGCGTCGCTGAACGACCGTCAGGCCTTGGAGGAACTGCTGCTCCGGCTCGCGGAGGGTGTCGGAACGCGCCGAAACGCCGCCTGAGCGGCCCTTGCTTCAGGTTGCCCGGGCTCCGGTGCGGATCTATCTTCTCCGGCGCATCCGCGCATCCGCGCTTCTCATTTCTCCCCTGGCTGCGGCCTGATCGACTCTCCTCGTGATCTGATGGCGGTACTCGAGACTCCTCTGATGCAGCAGTGGCGGGAGATCAAGAATCGCCATACCGACGCCCTGGTTTTCTTCCGCGTGGGCGATTTTTATGAGATGTTCTACGAGGACGCGGAAGAAGGCGCACGGCTTCTCGGCCTGACGCTCACCTCCCGCAACAACGGCAGCTCCCGCGCTCCTCTCGCGGGCATTCCGGTTCACGCGCTGGACACGTACCTCCAGCGCCTGATCCGCCTAGGCCGCCGCGTCGCCATCTGCGAACAGGTGGAGGACCCGGCGCTGGCGAAGGGGATCGTCCGCCGGGAAGTGCTGCAGACGATATCGCCGGGCACCGTCCTCACCGACTCCCTCCTGCACGCCGACCGCAACAACTTCCTGGTGGCGCTCGCCTGCGATCCGGGCGGAGGTCCGGTCGGCGCAGCGTGGGCGGATCTTTCGACGGGCGAGCTATGGGCCCGGGAGGTCACCTGGGCGACTCTGCCGGATCTTCTCGGCCGACTCGACCCCGCCGAGATCCTCCTCCCGCGCTCCTGGGAGCTCGCTACCTTTCCGATCTCGACCCGAGCCCTGCGGACCTACCGCGCCGACTGGAGCTTCGAGCCCGCCTTCGCGGGTGACGAGCTGCGTCGGCGCTTCGGCGTCATAACCCTGGATGGGTTCGGGTTCCGAGCCTCGGATGGCGTGCTCGTCGGGGCCTGCGGCGGCGTTGCCGCCTATCTGGCCGAGACGCAGGCGAGCGCGTGCGCCGCCCTCCGCACGCCGCGGATCATGCGCAGCGGGGAGGTGATGGATCTGGACGAGATGACCCGGCGCAACCTGGAGCTGGTCGAGCCGTTGAACACCGCGAGCGGCGGTGCCACGGTGCTGGGGGTGATCGACCATACTCTCACCCCGATGGGTACGCGCCTCCTCCGCCGCTGGCTGCTC
>JAHWJV010000549.1 GCA_019348265.1 Gemmatimonadota bacterium | reverse complement strand
CCCCGTTCCAGTGGAGACTTCCAGTGCCACGACATTGTCGAACTGGGGGTGGCTCAGTCCTGGCGGAATTCGGCGATGGTGCACCCACCACTCAGCCACGCTGAAGTCTTCCGTAGCCAGCCGGATCGTCTGCCGGCCGGAGGTGAAGGGAATTTCCGCTGTGTTGAACTTGTGGGAGTCGGCATGGCCCGGCTTGCCTTCTGGCGTGGGCGTCAGCCCGACAACGAGCGAGACCACTCGACCGAGGTATCCTCGACAGCGAGCGGCGGGTAGCTCTGGCTGAGACAATTCAGGACGCGGCTCCGGGTGGGTCTGAGCGCTACGCCGTGACCCGCCTCGAGGAGCGCTCGGGTGAAGAGGCCCGCCGGTGTGGTCCGCGTGCGCGTCCTCGACGTCCTCGCTGGCGGCGAGTAGCAGCAGGGCGGGGTTGCGACGCCGAAGGGGAATCCGAGGTGGAGTGGCCTCGTGATCTGGCGGTACAGCGCGGCGCGCACCGTTGCAGTCGGCCGCTTGAGCATGGCAGGGACACGACGTGAGCGGTTCGACGGGTCCACCGGCGCCCCGCCGCGCGGCCCCTCTACCGCCGATCGGTGACGGTCTGGAGTACGCGGGCCGCGGTGCCGCTGTGGCAGCTGTCGATGACGATGAAGATGCGGACGGCCTATCGGACCTGCGCCCGCGCCGCCGAAGGTCCTCCGTTGAGGAGGCACGCCGACCCGTTCGAGGGGGTTGCTTAACCAGATCTTGCGTCACTTCGGGGGGGGAACGCGGTTGATCAGCTAGCCCAGGCAGGGACAGCGTCGGCAACCTGCTGCACGAGCGTCGAACCCGTCACCGCCTGCAGCGTGACACCATCCGGGTGGCCGGAAGAGTCGCGCTCATCTGCCGGATCGAGACCCGGGACGACGGTCCACAAAATTCCGTCATCCGCGTCGACCCAGCCGACCCGGTGCTCGCTGTTTTCAAGGCGCACGCGGAGAAACGAATAAGTCCCGAGGTGCAACAGGAGGTTCAGGAGCGCGGCGGGGGATGGATCTGCGGCCGGAGCCAGCCGGAAGGAATCGACCGGTTCGGGACCCGGCCAAGCCCTGAGGCGGAGGAACCTCACCAGCAGCTCAGGGAGATGGGCGCGGTCGAAGGCGGTAACGAACCATGCGCCCGTCGGATGCGCGCCGAGTACCGCACCGGCGTCGCCGCTTATGAAGTACACGCGCCGCTCGTCGTCTACGCCGCTGCGGAGGTGTGCCGATGCGACGAGCTCGGGCGCAATCAGCGGACGCAACGCCGCGTCGTACGGGCCGATGAGGCCAGCGTCGCCGACCAGACCCCGAGCGCGTAGGGATTCGCCACCTGGCCCTTCCGCAGCGCGGCCCTCGCGCATTGCCCAGAGCGCGTCTAGCTCGTCCTCCGAAAGCAGAATTGCCTGAAGAAGCGGGTCCTGGTGCGGATCTAGCATCAGCAGCGCGTTAGGAACTTGCAGGGGTTGACGGCCGTACCAGTGAACGCCTGCCCGGCGCTGCACTTGATGCGGATCTCGAAGTGAAGATGGTCGCCAAAGGAGTTCCCGGTGTTATCTACGTCGCCGAGGCGGTGCAGGGCGCCGATACTCTGCCTATCGCGCACACGAACTCGGAGCAGGTGCGCGTAGTAGCTATGAACGCGGCCGAGATTGCCGACCTGGCCGTGCCCCACAACAACGAGGTTGCCGTAGCCGCCCGCAACCCCGGCGTGGATGACAGTGCCCGCGCGCGAGGCGCCAACCGCTGCGCCCCGCGAGGCGCTGATGTCGATCCCGTCGTGGTGTCGGCCCTGCCGCCAGCAGAAGGGTGAGGTGATCGGCGCTGAAGGGGCACCCGGGAGCGGCCAGCGCCACCCACTGGACGCCTCCGGCGCGACCGTTGCCATGAGGATCGCCTGCATCGCGTCGCGGCCCTGAGGTTCGGCTCCCTCCGCGATCGCCGCCACACCGGCTTCTGTCCGCTCGCCGAAGGTGCCGTCGATGTGCCCGACGTCGAACCCGAGGTCCGTGAGCCGCTGCTGCCCCCATGCGACCGCTTCGCCCTCGCCGCCACGGACAAACGCCCTTGCTGTACTCAGCGGTTCCGTCGGCCTAGCCTCGTCAAACCGGTCGAACGCGCTCACGATTTGGAACTATAGAGGTCACGAGGCGTGGACGTCGCTGGTCGGGTGGCTACGCGACTTCCGGCCCAGAGCACAGTGTCCTTGAGCTTCGGCTACCTCCATTCGCCGGCTAGCATGTGGTCCTCCGCTCAGCACAAGAACCCAGGAGGGAGTGGAGTGATCCTGGAGTGGCATGAACCACGAATCCACGGACCGATCGCTGTGGTCTCTCGTCCAGTAGGAGCAGTGCAGAATGGCAAGAAAGCAGCGGGCGTACCCACATGAGTTCAAGGACCAGGCGGGCGCCTCGTCGAGACAACGAA
>JAHWJV010000548.1 GCA_019348265.1 Gemmatimonadota bacterium | reverse complement strand
CAGGAGAACTGGCACCGCCCGCCGGGCGAGGTCTCCGCGCTCATGGCGCTGCTGGAGCTGTACGTTCGGAAGGAGCGGCGTGACCTGAAGTCGAAGGGCGTCGAGGTCCACATCGTGGGCCAGCTGGAGCGCCTCCACCCTCGCACGCGTGGCGCTCTCGAAGGGATCGCCGAGCACACCCGCGGCGGAACGCGGCTCCGCCTGAACCTGGCGATCAGCTACTCCGGCCGAGCCGAGATCGTGGAAGCCGCGAGACAGCTCGCCGACCGCGCCGCACGCGGCGTCCTCCTCCCGGCCGAGATCGACGAGGCGATGTTCGCTGCCCAGCTCTATACGGCGCCCGTCCCGGACCCCGACCTCCTCATCCGAACTTCTGGCGAGCTCCGCGTCTCGAACTTCATGCTCTGGCAGATCGCTTACACGGAGATCCACGTCACCTCCGTCCTCTGGCCGGACTTCGACCGGGAGACGCTCTTCACGGCCATCCAGGACTACCAGCAGCGCGAGCGGCGCTTCGGACGTGTCACAGCCAGCTGAGGGGGGTAAGAAGGCATCGGAGCTGACCCAGCGCGTACTCGTGGCCGCGGTGGGCATTCCGCTCACCGTCGGCATCGTCTACGTCGGGGGGTGGGCGCTCGCCATCCTCTTGATGGCGGCCTCCGCCCTCGCCGCGGACGAGTTCTACCGGCTCTCCGAGAAGAAGGGCGCGCAGCCGCTACGCGGCGCCGGGGCGGTGTTGTCCGCGGGCTTCGTCTTCCTGGTGGCGGCGAACCGCTCCACCGTGGAGCTCGCCGGCTTCGGATCGCTCATCGCCTGGTCTACACTCCTGCTCGCCACTCTCTCGATCTGGAAACGCGGGGTGGAAGGGCAGCCGCTCCTCTCGATGTCCACCACGCTGACCGGCGCCATCTACACCGGCGGGCTGCTCAGCTTCGGCTACCTCCTCCGCCACCTGCCAGGAGTCGAGAGCGCGGCGCACGGAACGGCGCTGGTGTTCGCGCCCGTGCTCATCACCTGGTCCAGCGACACCTTCGCGTATTTCGTCGGCCGCCGGTGGGGCACCCGTAAGCTGATCCGCCGCGTCAGCCCCGGCAAAACCGTGCAGGGTTCGGTAGGCGCGCTGGTGGGGAGTGTCCTCGTGGCGGTCGCCTACTCGCGCTTGCTCGCGGCCGTTCCGGAATACGGGTTGACACTGCTGGAGGCAGCCATCTTCGGGCTCGTCATCTCCGTCGCCGCCCAGGTCGGCGACCTCGCGGAATCGCTGCTGAAGCGGGACGCCGGCGTGAAGGATTCGGGAACACTGCTCCCCGGGCACGGTGGCGCGCTGGACCGCTTCGACTCGCTCCTCTTCACCCTCCCGATCGCCTACTTCTTCATCCGCCACTGGGCGCCGGGGCTATGACCGGCGTGGGCGCCACGCCGGGGGAGCGGCCGCGCGGCGTGGCGATCCTCGGTGCGACAGGCTCAATTGGCGCGAGCGCGCTGGCCGTGGTCGCCCAGCATTCTGATCGGTTCCGAGTGGTGGGCCTCTCCGCGAACCGCAACGCGGCCGCGCTCGCGGCGCTGCTGCGGCGGCAGGGCCGCCGCGTGGGGGTCATGAAGCCGGTGGAGACGGGGCTGGCGCCCGACGACACGGAGAGCGACGCCGTCCTCCTGCGCGAGGCCGGCGGCGGGGAGGACGCGATGGACGTGGTCCGGCCGGTCCTCCTCCCCGAGCCGCTGGCGCCGTGGGTGGCGGCGGAGCGCGCGGGGACGGCGGTGGACCTGGCGGGCCCCGAGGTCACCAGCATGCGCGAGCTGATCCAGCTGATGAGCCGCATCACCCAGCGCAGCCCGGTGATGGTGCCGGTGCCCGAGTTCCTGGCGAAGACGGGGACGCAGGCCATGGAAACGCTGGGCTTGGACTTTCCCATCCACAACGACCAGATCACCATGCTGCTGGAGGGCAACGTGCTTCCCCCCGGCGCCCCCAACGCGCTGACCGACGTCTTCGGCGTCACGCCCACGCCCCTGGGCGAGGGCTTGAGCAAGCTGGCCGACGCGCTTCCCGAGGCGCTGCCGTCGGAGGGCACGGGCAGCCTTCACCGCCAGCGCTACTGGGCCGACATCCAGGGCAGCCGCATGACGGCGGACCAGGTGTTCGAGATGGTGAGGACGCAGCTGGCCTCGCTGGCCCCCGACCCGCTGATGAAGGTGGGGGTGGAGCCGGGGACGGAAAAGCCCATCGAGGAGGGCGCCACGCTCACGCTTTCCATCCCCCTGCGCGGCCACATCCAGGTGCGCTGCATGGAGATCGCCAACAACACCATCACCATGGTCACGCTGGAAGGCCACCCGCTCTCGGGCGCCATCCGCTTCGACGTCGAGGAGCCCGCGCCGGGCATCATCCGCTTCGAGGTGCGCAGCTTCACGCGGTCGTCGGACCTGGTGGACCTGGTGGGGATGCGGA
>JAHWJV010000547.1 GCA_019348265.1 Gemmatimonadota bacterium | reverse complement strand
GCCGTCGACGCCGGCGCGTTCCCCGTGATCGCCAGTCTGCAGGTGTTCGCGATGGTCGTCGTCGGCGGGCTCTCCCGGCCGATGGGCGCGGTCCTCGGCGCGATCTACCTGGTCGGGCTGGAGCGGGTGCCGGTCCTGCGCGACATCGAGCTCGTCCAGCTGCTGACCACCGGCATCGGTCTGATCATCCTGCTCCTCCTGCTGCCCGGCGGGCTCACCGCGGCGGTGCTCGGCGTCCGGAACAACTACCTGCGCCGGGTCGCGGCCCGGCGCGGGATCGACGTGCCGAGCCTGAACGCCGACCGGCTCCAGCCGGAGGAGGACGTGCACGTGCCCCAGGTCAGGGACGACGACGGGAAGCCGTCGTCGGTGGAGGTGCCGGTCGGTGCCGGCGCCGTCGTGGGGAGCACCACATGATGAAGGCGCGGCTGGCCGCCATCACGGGCGGGGCGAGCGCCACCCCCCTGCTGATCCTGTTCGCCTTCAACCTCGTCGACGAGTTCGACCGGGTCGCGTTCGGCGTGCTCAGCCCCGAGATCCGCGACGCCTTCGGGCTGTCCGACAGCGGCATCGTCGGGGTCGCGTCGGTCGCCGGCGTGACGGCGCTGCTGGCGGCGCTGCCGATCGGCGTGCTCGCGGACCGGTTCCGGCGCGTGCGGATGGCCGGGATCGGCGCCGCGACGTGGGGCGGCATGACCGTCGCGACGGCGTTCGCGCCCTCGACGCTGCTACTCACGCTGGCCCGCATGGGCGCCGGCATCGGCCGTGTCGTCAACGAGCCGGTCCACGCCAGCCTGCTGACCGACTACTACGAGCCGAAGAACCATCCGAAGATCTTCGCGCTGCACCGCCTCGCGAACCCGATCGGCCTGGCCAGCGCCCTGGTCGTGGGCATCCTCGGGTCGCTGTTCGACTGGCGGTTCGTCTTCCTCGCGCTGGCCGTGCCGACGTTCCTGCTGCTGCCCGTGCTGCTGCGGCTGCGCGAGCCGACCCGCGGCGAGAGCGTCGACGCCGAGCTGGCGCAGAAGGCGGCCGCCGCGGAGCGGATCCCGTTCGGCGAGGCCCGCCGGCAGCTGTTCGCCATCCGCACCCTGCGCCGCGTCTGGATCGCCTTCCCGGTCCTCGGCATCGCGGTGCTGACCCTCGGCCAGCTGACCAGCCTGTTCTTCGAGAAGGTCTACGGCTACGGGCCGACCGGCCGCGGCGTCGTCACGTTCCTGTCCGGCGTCGGCATCGTTCTCGGGCTCGCGCTCGGCCAGCGACTGGCCACGCGGGCCCTCGCCGCCGACCGCGCGGAGCGCCTCGCGACGTACGACGGTCTGTTCATCCTCGGCATCGGCGTCGGCCTGGTCGGCGTCGTCGCGTCGCCGATCGGCTGGCTGTCCGCCGTGTTCAACCTGGTCACCGGCGTGGCCATCGGCGCCTACCAGCCGGCGTACTTCAGCCTCGTCGGCATCGTCAGCCCGGCGCGCGTGCGGGCGCAGGCCTACGCCTGGGCGATCCTCTACCTCGGCGTCGGCGCGCTGCTCGCCCCGCTGATCGCCGACCTCGGCGAGGCCCAGGGCTACCGCACCGCGCTCGCCGTGCTCGCCGTCATGCTGATGATCGGCGGGGCGATCGTGATGAGCGCCGCCGGATCGGTCCGTCGTGACGCGGAGCAGGCGGCCGCGACGCTCGCCACCGCCGCAGAGCTCGACCGGCAGCTGCGCGAGGACGGCGACCGCGCGCTGCTGACCGACCGCGAGCGCAGCCTGTTCGAGGAGCATCTGGTTGGCGACCTCGGCGAGCTGCTCCGCGCGCGACGGCTGGAGGCCGCGGATCTGGTGGAGGGTATGAACCGGCTGCTGGTCGGGGTCACTACCTCGCAGGGCATCGCCGTACGCCTGTCCTGGCAGCTGCGCGACGACGTCCCGGAGGACGCGCGGCGCGCGGTGGACCTGCTGGGTCGTGCCGTCGCGTCCCTGACCCCGACCGAGCGCAGCGAGCTGCGCGACGCCCTGCACCGGCTGATCGAGGCCTCCCGGGCGGAGGCTCCCGAGGACGGGTACGCCGAGCACCTCGCGCGCGAACACCGGCATCAGGGTGAGGTAGGGCGTTCCGAGCAGCGACGAGACCGCGATCGTGAGCATGAGCACGCGCACCGTGGCGCCCCGCGCCACGTAGCGCATCCCCTCGCGCACCCCGCGCGAGGCCGGGGCGACGCTGGGCCCCCGCGCGCCGCGGACGTCGGGCGGGAGGCGGATGAGGGCGAGCCCCAGCAGCACGGCGAGGTAGCTCGCCGCGTTGAGGGCGAAGCAGCCCGCGAGCCCCGCGTAGCGGATCACGATGCCGCCGATCGCCGGCCCGACGGAGCGGCTGGGCGCGCTGCGAAGGCCGCCTGAAAAGAAGTAGGCCGGAGGATCTCTCCTCCGGCCCACCAAGATGGCTTCGATTCTATCCCGCATCACAGCCGGAAGCGGA
>JAHWJV010000546.1 GCA_019348265.1 Gemmatimonadota bacterium | reverse complement strand
GACCTCGAAGGGCACGTCAGCGCTACGGCGCAGCGGCGATCACGTGACCCTCGCCTCGCCGCATCTGCTCCACCGACTCCGCCAGGTCGGCGCGGTCGAACCAGGAGGCGTCGGCCAGCCGTCGGTGCACCTCGTCCAGGAGTCCGACGGTCGCACCGGCCGCCCGGAGGTCCGTGACGAGGTGGAGTACGTCGTGGACGCGCTCGACGTCCAGCAGGAGGCGGGGCGAGCCGGTCTCCGCGACCAGCAGCACGCCCTCTTCAACCCAAGCGCGCACCGTCTTCTCCGACAGCCCGAGCAACTGCGCAGCAACGCGTGGACGGAGTGGGGCCGCCGTCGCAAGGTCCTTCTCGACGAGGCGCAGCAGCCGTGAGCGCCGGTCGTCCTGCTCGGGCAGCGACCGGGCTACGGACTCGAGCGTCTCGACACGCTCCATCAGCTCGACAGCTTGCGTGGTCTCGGCGGCGACTGCAGTCATGGGCTCACCTCCCGGCTGCTTCCGAGAATAGACCAGAATCTCCGTAGCGCACTCGGCTCGCCGCACCGGCGCCGGCGGCCTCGGACGACGGGCTCCAGTGCAGCCGCGAGCGGCAGATGGGGCGCCTGGGACCAGAGTCAGGGGGCTAACTCTGCAGGAGGGCCGTGGGATCTTGTGGTTGCGGGCGCAGGGCGAGGTCCATCGCCTGGCGGGCGCGCTCGTCACTGGTGGGCATGAGGTGGGCGTAGATGCGCAGGGTGAAGCCCGGGTCGGCGTGGCCGAGGTACTCGCTGACGGCCCGGATGCTGACGCCGGCCTCGAGCAGCGCCGAGGCGTAGTAGTGCCGCAGCGCGTGCATGCCGTTGATCCGTGACGGGTCGACGCCAGCCGCGCGCAGGGCCAGTGGCAGTCGTACGATGTGGTCTGGAACGCGCCGGCGTTCTACGCGAATGGCACGCTGGCCGCGCCCGCCCGGGTGACGGTCTTCCACAATGGCATTCTGGTGCAGAACAACGTCGAGCTGCGCGGCGAGACCGTGTACATCGGGCCCCCGTCGTACAAGCCATACCAGTCCGCACCGATCAAGCTGCAATCGCACGGCGATCCGAGCCCGCCGATCAGCTTCCGGAACATCTGGGTGCGGGAGTTCTAGAGGCGAGAGGGTGAGAACATGAACGAGCCATCCCCCGGTCCATGTCGCTGGATCGGGGGATGGTTCTTCACAGCGCGCAATGGCCGCGGCTGGACGTGTTCTATCGCACTGGCACGGTGATACCGGTTCCCCACCGCATGTGGAGCCCGGGTCGGCGGCCGTCGTCAGCTGTCGCGAAGGTAACGGGCATGTGCAGCAGCGTGGTCACGCGACAACCGCCGATCACCGGCGGCTCAAACTCAGCCTCCATCCAGAGCTCGCCCACCAGCTTATCGACCGCCCTGTTGCCGGAGCTGGGCGCCGTCTCCGTCACTTTGCCTTCAGCGTCGATCGTCAACAGGACGATCATCGTCCCATCCACCTGCATTCCCCGGCTGATGAGTCGACCGAGGGTTCTCCTGGCCTGACCGCGCAGATGGTCGCCGTTCAAGACCTGGAGCCCCGCACCTTCCGGGATGATTACGACGTCGGTGCCCTGCGGGAAGATCTCGCCGCGGGAAAGCGCTGCCTCTAGGTCCTGCCGCTTGCGGCCCGGTGGGACGGATAGCGCCACCCGCGCCACGCCTATTTCGGCGCAAGCCGCCGTGATCGCGCGGGCCTGCGCGGCTGTTCCCTGGCCCTGCGCGCCAGCCTCGGCCCGCGTTGCGAGCGTGACGACGGCGAGCAGCAGCACGCATCGGAGAGTGGGCACCACGATGGATTCGCGTTTCGGGGCGGCGGGAGAGGTCTTGCGGGGCGCGCGCCGGCAGCGGCGCGCTTCCGAAAGTAACCGTTCGCCGCCTCCGCCGCCAGCTTTATTGCGCAGCCCCCGGCTTGGGCGGTCTGAGGTTCGCGATCATGCTCTCGTACAACGGCTGCGTCGGAGCGACCCAGACGCGGCCCGTGCCGCGGAAGGTCTGCAGCAGCCCTTCTCCGCTGGTGATCGCCCCCATCATGGAATTTGAGGCCTTCTCCACGCTGAAGCGGATGTCGCCGGTGCGGAGGAGTGCGAACGAGCCGTCCACCTGCACCGTCTCGTCCTCGAGCGTGAGCTCGATGATCTCGGAGAGCGGCACCGGGATGCGGAACACCACCATCCCGCTGCCGCTCACCTTCGTCTGATAGCGCCCCTCCCCGCCGGCCATGCGCGCGGAGAAGCTTTCCACCTTGTGGGCTTCCACCGCCACGGAGTCTTCGCAGCAGAAGAAGAGACCCTGGTCGGCGAAGTACGTCTGGTCCTTTATCTCCATCGCCCAGAAGTGGCCGAAGGTCGGCTCGAGGTACAGTTCGCCGCGCCCTCGGTAGAGCGGCTTGAACACCGTCTCCCCCGTTCGAGCTGCCGTCAGCGCCCCC
>JAHWJV010000545.1 GCA_019348265.1 Gemmatimonadota bacterium | reverse complement strand
GCGACTGAAAGTGGCGGCACCGACACTCTACAAGGCCGCCGTCGCGGACTGACTCGCAAGCTCACTTTCGCGGGTGGTCACCCGACTGTATTCGCCGCGGACCCGGTGGTCAGCTAGTCCGCGCACGCGGACTTGGCGTCGTCGTTGCCGCGACTTCAGTCGCCGGCTGGAGGCCGGCGGCCGTGCAGCGAATCCGCGGTACGGTCGGACTCAGTCTCGCGGAGCCTGCCCGGGAACTGGTGCCGGCGCGGGCGCCGGCGCCGCCGGCGCCTGGAGAAGGCCGCGCGCTCGCATCCAGTTGGCGAGCAGGTTCGGCCACTGGCTCAGCGCCGGGTCGTTGAGCGCGAGCCCGACGCCGTGCGGGCCGTTCGCGAAGAGGTGCATCTCGGCCGGGACGCCCGCCTTCACGAGTGCCTGGTAAAAGACTACGCTGTTCATCACCGGCACGCCGGCGTCGTTGGTGGTGTGGAAGAGGAAGGTCGGCGGAGTCTGCGCCGTCACGCGCAGCTCGTTGGACAGCTCTTCCTGGAGGCGCGGGTCGGGATTGTCGCCCAGGAGGTTGCGGCGGGAGCCGGCGTGGGTGAACGCTGGGTCCATGGTGATGACCGGGTAGCCGAGGACGAGGAAGTCGGGACGGCTGGAGGGGCGGTCGATCGCGTCGGGGGCCGACGGGTTGCCGGCGTCGAAGTGGGTCGCGGCGGTGGAGGCGAGGTGGCCACCAGCCGAGAAGCCGAGAATCCCGATGCGATCGGGCGAGATGCGAAACTCGGCCGCGCGGGAGCGCACCAGCCGAATCGCGCGCTGCGCGTCGCCGAGCTCGATGGGGTGCCGGTAACGCGGTCCGAGGCGGTACTGGAGCACGAAGGCGGTGACCCCCATCGCGTTCAGCCAGCCGGCGACCTGCCGCCCCTCGTGGTTCATCGCCAGGTTCTGGTAGCCGCCCCCAGGCGCGACGATCACGGCGGTGGAGTTCGACGCGCGCGGGAGGTAGACGGTGATCTGCGGCCGGTCTGCGGGCGCGTCACCGAGAGCGCCGGGGGCGCGCCCCTCCCAGAGCGGGATGACCTGCAGGTCGGTCACGGCTGGGGCCTGGGGCGTGGGGCTCTGCGCGCCGGCGGCGCCGGCGTGCACCGCCAGGGCCACAGCGAGCATCGCGATTCCGTACTTCATCTCTACTTCTCCCGGAGGAAGTGCATCCGCATGAAGCGGAGATAGACCGGCCAGTCGGTCGGGAGTACCCCGTGTCCGCCGGCGTGCATGAAGTAACCGAGCGTATTGATGATGGGGACGTTAGGCGCCGGGAGCGTGGTGGTGCGCAGCGAGGACTCGCCTGCGGGTCGGTCTGGAGATAGTCCAGCGCGCGGCTCAGCCCCCACGACCAGGCGGAGATGGAGCCCCACTCGTCGGGCGCGGGCTCCGTCTGGCCCGGCTTGAGGGACATGGCGCGCACGCCCAGGCCGACGCCATTGACGAAGTCGGGGTCGATGTCGCCGTAATGAGCGGATCGGGGAGGGTGTAGCTCCCGTCGCCCGTTGCGGCTCGTCGTAGTTCACCGGGATGTCGGCGACGAGCGTGGGCCGGTTGGCGGCCGCGGGCGCGGTGGGGCGCGGCGCGGGCGTAGCGTCCTGCCCCTGGAGCGGCAGCGCCGTGGCGAGCCAGGCGGCGAGGGCGAGACTTCGCGACACGGTCACCTCCGGGGACGGGTCGGCCTGCTGGAGGTCCGGGACCTCAGAACTCGAGCGACTTGAAGCGCCGGGCCTGCTCCTCGAGCGGACCTTCGACCGGGAGGCGCTCCATGCTGGAAGCGCCGAAGAACCCGACGATCCCCTTCGTGTTGCGGAAGATGAACGTCGCATCCTCAGGCTCCGCGATCGGCCCGCCGTGGCAGAGCACCATGACGTCGGGGTTCACCGCCTTGGCGGCGTCGTGCATCGCCTGGACGCGCTTCGCGCCCTCCTCCAGCGTCAGCGCGGTCTCCGCGCCGATGGACCCGCTGGTGGTGAGCCCGAGGTGGGGTACGAGCACGTCGGCCCCGGCGGCGGCCATCTTCGCCGCCTGCTCCGCATCGAAGACATAAGGGCAGGTGAGCAGGTCGAGCGCATGTGCCTGGCGGATCATCTCCACCTCCAGGTCGTAGCTCATCCCGGTCTCTTCCAGATTCTGGCGGAAGACGCCGTCGATCAGCCCTACGGTGGGGAAGTTCTGCACCCCGTCGAACCCCGCGGCCTTCACCTCTCGCAGAAAGACGGGCATCAGCCGGAACGGGTCCGTGCCGCACACGCCGGCGAGCACCATCGTGTCCTTTACGACCGGCAGCACTTCGCCGGCCATCTCCATCACGATGGAATTGGCGTCGCCGTAGGGCATCACGCCCGCGAGGCTCCCGCGCCCGGCCATACGAAAGCGCCCCGAGTTGTAGATGATGATGAGGTCGACCCCGCCGCGCTCCGCGTAGGGGCCGTCCTGCCCGAAGATC
>JAHWJV010000544.1 GCA_019348265.1 Gemmatimonadota bacterium | reverse complement strand
AGCCTTCAGCTACGGGCTTATCCCGTGCTCGTGGCCAGGCAGGCGGAGGTGCCGTTCAACGTTCCGCTGCTCGCCAAGCCCGGGTGTCCGCCGCCGTACTCGCTTCCCGTGTTCGTCGACAGCGTTCGAGTCGGCGGCGTACCGGGTAGGACGTGCGCGTTCCGTCAGGATACGCTCCGCTTCACGCCGATTCAGAACCTCGCCTATCCGGGATCGTACCTCCCCGGCGCCATCGACAACACGGTCACCGCCAACCCTCCGGAAGCGGACATATACAAGACCGTGATCCTCGGCGGCAGGACGCAGGTGCAGGCGATGATCGACGCGCGTCCGACCTTCGTCTCCGTCTGGCTCGGCAACAACGAGGCACTGGTCCCTGCCCTCGCGGGAGACGTGGGTCTCTTCGCCCGCTTCCCGCAGGCGGCCATGGATGCGGCGCTCGACAGCATCGTACGAGCGATCCAGCGGACCCCCGCGCGAACCGACGCTCTCCTGATCGCTCCGGTGAACGCGCTCAGCTTCACCGCGCTGATTCAGCCCGGCACCTTTCTCTGGGTTCTCGAGCAGGATCCGTCGACGCGCGTGCTGCTCCGCCGGGCCGGGAAGTCGGTGAGCAACGATTGCTCTCCACTCGCGCGAGGGGCGAACCTTGTGTCCCTCCGCGAGACTCTTTCGCCGGGCCGCCCCTCCGTCATCAGCCGCGCCGACGCGGCGCCGGGCGTCATGGCACCCGCTGAGGTCGCCGCGTACGGCGCGCGTCTGGCGGAGATCAAGAGAGCGATCAAGCGACGCGCGGACGCGAACGGCTGGCTGTACCTGGACCCGGACGCGGAGCTCGCCGGCTCGCTGACCGATCCGGCCCGGTTCCGGAAGTGCCAGGGTCTCGCAACCGCGACCCTGGCGACTCTGCCGCAGCAGGTGGCCGCCACCTGCCCGGGACCCTCGGCGCCGAACTACTTCGGATCCTTCGTCTCGCTCGACGGAACACACCCATCGAACGACGGCCACGTCGCGATCGCGAACGTCATCATCGCCAGGATCAACGCCAAGTACGGGCTCCAGATTCCTCGGATCTGACCGGTCCTCGGTACGACGATGCGGGGGCCGGCTCCATGAGCCGGCCCCCGCATTCGTTGACGGGCGCCACTTCGGCGCCCGGGCTGGATTGGATCTTGCCGCCTCGCGAATGCCGCCAGCGCAGTCGCGGACCGCGCGGGTGCGCGCTACATTGGCGTAACCACTCGCCACCGGAATGCACATGAGCACTGAGGGTACGGAGATCCCACCGGGGATTCAGAAGATCCTGCGCCGCTTCGCCACGTTGACGCCCGACCTGACGCGGCAGGCGCTCGTACAGTACGCGAACAAGCTCCCCCCGCTCCCGGAGCGGTTCCAGGGCCTCGACCGCTCGGACTACGCCGTGCACGAGTGTCAGACCCCCGTTGCCATCTATCCGGAAGTGGTCGACGGGAAGATGTACTACTACGCTGACGTTCCCCAGGGCGCGCCGACGATTCGCGCGCTGCTCGCGATGATCTTCGAGGCTGTGAACGGTCAGCCCCCGGAGACGGTCAGCCGGATCCCTGCCGACTTCGTCCGCCAGGTGATGGACAAGCTCGGGCTCGGCACCCGGGAAATCGGGCTGAACGCGATGGTCGAACGGCTTCGCAGAGCCGCTCGTTCCGCGGAGGGTCAGGCAGCTTCCAGCTCCCCTTGAAGGTGGTGGATGCGGACCTTGCGGTTGCGCGCGCACCGCATTCTTTTACCGACGTTCCGCCCCGGCGTTACGCGCTGGCGCGTCTGAGGAATCGGTTGACTCTCCTCATGTCCAGAGACCGCGTTCGTATGGCAATCGAGCATCGCAGCCGAGCCTCGAGAGTCGCCCTCTCGGCGCTCGCGCTGACAGTCGCCTTCGCCGCGTGCGACTTCGTCCCCGACGACGGCTTCGAAAAGGTCGCGAGCCGCTCGCGCGACGATGTCGCACCGGCGGCCGCACCGCCTCCGCCCGCGTATACGGGCCCCATCGGCGGAGGCGCTGGCGCGATCCCGCAGCTCGCCGCCGGCGCTCCGGCCGGCGTCACCCAGGCGATGGTCGAAGCGGGCGCGCAGCAGTTCTCCACCGTCTGCGGAGCCTGCCACGGCGGAGGGGGCGCGGGGACGCCCGCTGGACCGCCGCTCAACGACGCGCAGTGGCTGAACATCTCCGGGACGTACGACCAGATCGTCGCCATCATCAACTCCGGCGTCCCGAACCCGAAGGAGTACCCCGCCCCGATGCCCCCTCGCGGTGGCGGACCCTTCAACGAGGAGCAGGTCCGCGCCATCGGCGCATACGTCTTCGCCTTGAGCCACCCAGGGTCATGAAGCGCGACGAAGGCACCTACGGCCGGATCGGAAAGCAGTACGACGCATACTCGGAGGTCGCCGCGTCCAAGCCGACACCCCCGCCGCGCGGCCTTCCCCCTCAGAAACCTTAC
>JAHWJV010000543.1 GCA_019348265.1 Gemmatimonadota bacterium | reverse complement strand
CCTCGGTCTGCCCGGCGGGCGGCCGGGCGGCACGTCGATCCGGGCGGCCCTTCCCCGGGCGCGTCGCAGGGCCGCACGCGCGTACCGACGTGCGCCTGAGCGCTCGTCACAGCACCCCGAGCAGCACGAGGACGCCGACGAGCACGACGACCGCGACGGCGAGCGAGGTGGCGACGACCGCCGTGGTCATGCGGCGCTTCGGCCCGGCCGGGTCGCCGGACGGCGGCGGGGTCGCGCCGAACACCGGCGTCGCGCTCGAAGCGCACTACGGCGTGCCGTGGGCCGGCGCGGTGCTGAACGCTCAACACCCGGCTGAGCGCGAGCGAGCTGGCCTAAATCGTCGGGCACGCGGGATCGAAGGTGCTCATCGTCGACGCCGACCTCGCCGGGCTGGGCCGGCAGGTCCTCGCCGAGCTGGACGGCGACGTGCGGCTCGTCGTCGTGTCGGGCGGGCCCGACGACGACTACGAGCAGCTGGTGCAGGACGCGGCGCCGCTGCAGGTGCCGGTCGAGGACGAGCTGTCGCTGCTGTCGATCAACTACACGAGCGGCACCACCGGGCGCCCCAAGGGCGTCATGTACTCCCACCGCGGCGCCTACCTGCAGGCGCTCGCGATGGCCGCGCAGGCCGGGCTGAGCGCGCGCTCGACCTACCTGTGGACGCTGCCGATGTTCCACTGCAACGGCTGGTGCTTCCCGTGGGCCGTCACAGCGGCGGGGGCCGCGCACGTCGCGCTGCGCAAGGTCGATCCCGAGCGCATCTGGCAGGCGATCCGGGAGGAGGTGTCAGCAACCTGTGCGCGGCGCCGACCGTGCTCACCGGGCTCGCCCACGGCCCGTGGGCCGACGCCGGGCCGGCGGAGCGTCCCGTCGCGGTGGCGACCGGCGGGGCGCCGCCGTCCCCGGCGTTGCTGGCCCGCATGGCCGAGCTGAACTTCGACGTCACGCACCTCTACGGGCTCACAGAGACCTACGGCCCGGCGGCGCTGTGCGAGTGGAAGCCCGAGTGGGACCACCTCGACACCGCCGAGCAGGCCCGTCTCAAGGCCCGGCAGGGCGTCGCGAACCTCGTCAGCCAGCCGCTGCGCGTGCTCGGCGAGGGCGGCCACGACGTGCCCGCCGACGGCGAGTCGGTCGGCGAGGTGCTGCTGCGCGGCAACAACGTGATGCTCGGCTACTACCGCGACCCGCAGGCGACCGCCGACGCCGAGCACGAGGGGTGGTTCCGGACCGGTGATGTCGCGGTCATGCACCCCGACGGCTACGTCGAGCTGCGCGACCGGTCGAAGGACGTCATCATCTCGGGCGGCGAGAACATCGCCTCGATCGAGGTCGAGCAGGCACTGGACTCCCACCCCGCCGTGCTGGAGAGCGCCGTCGTCGCCGCGCCGGACGAGAAGTGGGGCGAGCGTCCCAAGGCCTTCGTGGAGCTCAAGCCAGGGGAGAGCGTCACGCAGGAGGAGATCATCGCGTTCTGCCGGGAGCGCCTGGCGCGCTTCAAGTGCCCGGCGGCGGTGGAGTTCATGCAACTGCCGAAGACCTCCACCGGCAAGGTCCAGAAGTTCGTGCTGCGTGAGGCGCTGCGCGCCGACCGGAGCTCCTGAGCGTCAGCGCAGGTCGCGGAAGAACGCCCGGACGTCGTCGACGAGCAGCTCCGGCTGCTCGAGGGCGGCGAAGTGGCCGCCGCGCGGCATGACCGTCCAGCGGCGCAGGTCGAACGCCTCCTCGACCCACCGCCGCGGCGGCCGGTAGATCTCGCGGGGAAGCGGGCGACGGCGGTCGGCACCTCGACGCGCTCGGTAGGCATCACCGGCACGCCGGCGTTGAAGGTCTCGTAGTAGAGGCGGCGGAACTCGCGCATCTCGGTGAGGTCGCGCTGCTCGTCGGCCGTCAGGGAGGCGTCGTCGAAGCCGCGCGGGCGCGGGGTGTTCGCCATGTTGAGGTGCAGGCCGACCACGTGCTCAGGGTCGAGCACGCCGAGGTGCGCCGTGGCGATGCCGCCCCAGTCGCCGCCCTGCGCGCCGTACCGCTCGTAGCCGAGCTCGGCCATCAGCGCGGCGAGCGCGCGGGCGACGCGGCGGATGTCCCACCCGCGCTGGCGCGTCGGCCCGGACCAGCCGTAGCCCGGGATCGACGGCGCGACGACGGTGAACGCGTCGGCGGCGTCGCCGCCCAGGGCTCCACGATCTCGCTGCTCCCTGGCGCGACGTCGTCGCTCGGAACCACCACCGACGCGATCGCGCTCGGCTCGGTCACTGCCTCCGACGCCGCGAGCGAACTCCGCCTGCTCAGTGCGGGCGGATCGAACCTGCCGATCGATCTGTTCCTCGTCACGCCGTGATCTCCGTCCTCATGCCGTACCGCGACGCCGCGCCGACCCTCGGCGACGCGCTCGCGGGCGTGCTCGCCGATCTCGGCCCGGGCGACGAGGTGATCGCGGTCGACGACGGCTCGCGCGACGAGAGCGCGAGCGTCGTCGACG
>JAHWJV010000542.1 GCA_019348265.1 Gemmatimonadota bacterium | reverse complement strand
GGGATCCGCATGGCCGTTGGCGCCCGGACGAGAGACGTATCGCGCCTCGTGCTGTTGCAGAGCCTCCGCATCGTGGGTCTCGGCATCCTCGTGGGCTTGATCGCGGTGAGTGGGATCGCGCGCCTGCTCCAGTTGCTGGTGAGGGGGGTGGAGCCGTTCGATCCGCTCCTGTTCGGCGCCATCGCGGTCGCCCTGGGAAGCGTTGCACTCCTCGCGAGCTACCGCCCCGCCAGGCGGGCGGCGGCAGTCGATCCCCAGATCTCGCTTCGCGCAGAGTAGATGCGCGCGGCCGATCGTCAGCGCGGCGGACCAGATCGGGCAGGGCTCGAAGTAGCTCGCGGCTGATGCGAGCGGTAGATTCGGGGAGAGTGCGAGATCGCAACGAAGACGGAGCTGGGACGTGATGACGGGATCAGAAGCTGCCATCAGGGGCGCGTCACACCGGGTGGCCCCGCTGGTGATGAAGTTCGGCGGGACCTCGGTAGAGGATGCCTCGGCGTTCGCCCGGCTGGCGCAGATCGTGGGCGACAGACGAGCTGAGCGCCCGGTGGTGGTGGTCTCGGCGATGAGCCGGGTGACCGACGGTCTGGTGGCGGCCGTCCGGTACGCCTCCGAGGGCGCGGTCGAGAGCGCCGATCATGGGGTGGACGACCTGGTCGCCCGGCATCGAACGGTCGCGGGCCGGCTGCTGCACGGGGGCGAGGAGGAGGAGGTCGGGGCCGCGCTGGAGGTGGCCCGCCGCGAGATCCGCGAGCTGCTGCGCGTCATCGCGGCACACCCTGGAACCCGGCGCCCGCTGTACGACGAAGTGGTGTCGCGCGGCGAGCGCCTTTCCTCGCTGCTCGTTGCTGCCGTGCTCCGCGCGAGCGGTGTGGCCGGGCGGTGGGTGGACGCGCGGCGCTGCATCCGGACCACGGCCGAACACACCCGTGCCGATCCGCTCATCGAGGCTACGGCGGCTGCCACCCAGGCGGAGCTGGACCCCATCCTGAAGCGCGGGGAGGTGCCGGTACTCGGCGGGTTCATCGGCTCCGGGCCGGACGGCGCCACCACCACTCTGGGACGAGGCGGCTCGGATTATACGGCAGCATTGGTGGGAGCCGCACTCCGCGCGACCGAGATCCAGATCTGGACCGACGTGAGCGGATTTCTCACCGCTGACCCGCGCGTTGTTCCCAGCGCCCGGACACTGGACCACCTGTCGTACGCCGAGGCGGCGGAGCTCGCCTACTTCGGCGCGAAGGTTCTCCATCCGAAGACGATTCAGCCGGCGGTGGAGCACGGAGTTCCCGTGCGGATCTGCAACTCGCGAGATCCGAGCGCCCCCTCCACCCGCATCGACGCGCGCAGCGAGCCCTCGCGCGCGGGTGTGAAGGCGATCGCCCACAAGACGGGGGTCACCGTGGTGCAGGTCGCTTCGGCACGGATGCTTGGGGCGTACGGCTTCCTTCGGGCAATCTTCGAGGTCTTCGACCGTCACCAGACCGCCGTCGACCTCGTGGCTACCTCGGAGGTCAGCGTATCGCTCTCCCTCGACGATACGGCGCGCCTTCCGGAGATCATGCGCGATCTGGAGACGCTCGGCACCGTCCGTGTGGAGGAGGAGCGCGCGATCGTATGCGTGGTCGGCGAGGGTTTACGCGCCCGGCCCGGGATCGCGGCCAGCGTGTTCGGCGCGGTGCCGGACGTGAGCATCCTCCTGATCTCGCAGGGAGCCTCCAGCATCAATCTCACCTTCGTCGTGGAGGAGAACCGGCTCCGCGAGGTGGTCGGCCGGCTGCACGGGGCATTTTTCGGCAGCTGAGCGGGGTCGGCGGGAAGAGCACCCCTACCAGGCGAATCGGAACGCTCGTATATTCCGTTTTGCGGGTCACCGCGTGCGGGCCCGTAGCGCAGTTGGTCAGAGCACTCGACTCATAATCGAAGGGTCGCAGGTTCAAGTCCTGCCGGGCCCACTCTCAGCGCCCGCCGACGGCAGTCCGTCGGCGGGCGCTGCCGTTGGTCCGAACCGGCCCCACGCTCAACTTTGCTCCACGCGGACTACCGCACTCCCGCACTAAGGAAGCTCTGCACAGGTGGGCTGAAGCTTCCCGGCCGAGCATCGGTGGCAAATTTCGCGGGCTCAGCGCGTTAGAAGTCGAGCAACCGACCCCATCCGTGGTGTCCAGGGCGCGATCTCGCGCCCCTTGGACACACTACGCCCCCGCGCGGAGCAGATCTCGCCGCGCCAGGTACAGGTTCGCGAGCCCGAACGCCGCGTATGCACGGGCGGTGTTCTTCGCGAGGCCGCGGTAGCGGACCTTGACGAAGCCCCAGAGCTGTTTGACAATCCGGAACGGGTGCTCGCCGCGTGCCCGCACGGTGGATCGCGCGCGGTTGACTTGCCTCCAGCGAGGCGTCAGCGGAGCATTCCTTGTTGCTCGCTTGTTGATCCGGTAGCGGACGCCTTTCGCCCGGAACGTCTCTCGATCGGGCTTCTTCCAGTAGGCG
>JAHWJV010000541.1 GCA_019348265.1 Gemmatimonadota bacterium | reverse complement strand
TCGCGCCCCCAGCGCCGCCTCAGCGCCCCCTCAGCGCTCCTCAGCGTGCCACCGCGGCGTCCGCCACCCAGGCGCCCACCAGCCCGCGGTAGTGCGCGACGAACTGGTCCTGCTCGTGCGCCGGGAAGGTCGCGCGGACGGTCTCCACGAGCAGGTCGTCGAAGTCGCGCGAGCCGAAGTACTCGTGCGCGACGGCATCCAGGTCCTTCAGCTCGCTCGCCGCGAACTCGGCGTACCGGTCGGTCTCGAAGTACTCGTCGGCCAGCGCCCGGTAGGCGCCGAGCTTCTCGCCGTACGAGCGGTCGGAGTCGGCGACGTCGTACCAGCGGCGGGTGTCGAGGTCGACGCGCGGCGTGCGGCCGGTCGCGGTGCAGAACAGCGACCACTTCACCAGCGACGTCATCGCCCACGGGAAGTAGTAGTGCAGCGACGTGAGAGACACGTCGGGGCAGGCGTTCGCGTAGTCGATCGGGTGCACCTCGCCGCCGCGCACGAGCGTCTCGCAGGAGTTGAACTCCCACTTGAAGAACGCGTTGACCACCTTGCCGATCGTGACGACCTCCTCGCCGGTCACCGCGTCGAGGAAGTCGTGCGCGACGCTGTAGCGGTCGTGCTGCGGCCTGTCGGGGCTGAAGCGCATGACCATCGTCTCGGCGCCGATCGACAGCGACCGGGCGAAGACGTCGAAGCCCTCGACGCTGGCCTGCAGGTGCATGAGCCGCTGGCCGGACTCGTCGTAGGCCTCGATGAGCTCCTTCTCGTCGCGGATGCGCGAGACGCCGACCCAGGCGCCGCCGTCGTAGGGCTTCATGTAGAGCGGGTAGCCGACCTCTCTGCGACCTCGCGCAGGTCGAAGGGCCGGTTGTACTTCGATGCGGTGTAGGCGAAGCGGGCGTTGTCCGGCGGCTGCTTGTGCGGCACCAGCCAGGTCTCGGGGACCTTGAGCCCGAGCCGGATCATGGCGCAGTACGCGGCGTGCTTCTCCATCGACTGGAACGTGAAGGGGTTGTTCAGCAGGTAGACGTCGTCGAGCAGGGCCACCTTCTTCAGCCACTCGCGCGGCACGAAGTACCAGTACGCCAGCCGGTCCACGACCAGGCTGTAGCGGCTGGTCTGACGCAGGTCGAACGGCTCGATGGTGATGCGCTCGACGTCGAAGCGATGCGTGTCCCTGCCGACCCGCAGCGCCGGCTCGAGCCGCCGCACCAATGACTCGAACGCGCTGGGCCAGTCCTCCTCGGTGCCCAGCAGCAGTCCCAGCAGGTGCCTCTGGTCGGCCATACGGACTCCTCTAGACGAAGCGCGGAAGGTGGTGCGCGAGCTGGGCCCGCCAGGACGGCCAGTCGTGCGGGACGTCGTGCCCCCACAGGTCGGTCTCCACGCGCAGCCCCTTGTGGGCGGCGAGATCGCCGAGAGCGCGGGTGCTGCCGAGCGCGCCGGTGGTGTCCTCCCACTGCCCTTGGCCGCAGACCAGCAGCAGCGACAGCCGCGAGCGCAGCCACTCCAGGTGCTCGCCCTCGGCGGCGCCGACCGACCACAGCGGGTTGTTCAGGTGGAACGAGGTCCCCCGCTCGCCCCAGCCCATTCCCGACAGGTCGTAGACGCCGGAGAGGCAGAGAGCCAGCGGGAACAGGTCCGCGCGCCGCAGCGCGACGTTCGCGGCGTGGTAGGCGCCGAAGCTGCAGCCGGTGACCACCATCTGCTGACGGCCGCCGCAGTCGGCGTCGACGAACGGCACGACGCCCTCGACGACCCAGCGCTCGTACGCCTCGTGCCGTCGCGCCCGGTCCTCGAGCGGCAGGTCGTGGCGGTACCAGCTGTCGCTGTCCCACGAGTCCACGCAGTAGAGCTTGACCCGGCCGGACTCGAGCAGCGGCCGCACAGCGTCGACCATGCCGTTGCTCTCGAAGTCCTCGGCGCGCCCCTCGCTGCTCGGGAACACCAGGCCCCGTCGCTTGCAGAGGCTGACGATCGTGTCCATGCGGTCGGCGGGCTTGCTGGCCATGAGGTCGGGTGCTCCAGTCCGGCTGGCGGTCGGGGGAAGCGGACAACCTACCCGCGGCGGTCAGCCGCTGAGGCGGTATCGCACCTCGAGCACGCCCTGGCACAGCTGCTTGACCCGCACGCTGCCCTCGCGCGGCGCGGAGAAGTGCGCCTCCGCCTCCACGGCCTCCTCGGGGTCGTCGAGGAACTCGACGGTGGCGGCCGGGTACGGGAGGTCGTCCTGGCGGGCGTCGACGCGGAACACGCGCGTGCCGCGCGCGATCAGGTTGATGCGGCCGTCGTCCATCGTCTCGAGGACCTCGGCGATCTCGCACGCGCAGCCGATCTCGCGCAACCCGTCGTCGGAGACCCACACGATGCCGAACTCCGACTCCTCGGCCAGGCAGCGGCCGATCATCGTCTTGTAGCGCTCCTCGAAGATGTGGAGCGGGACGAGCTCGCCCGGCAGTGCGACGAGGCCGAGCGGGAAGAGCGGGAAGTCGCGCA
>JAHWJV010000540.1 GCA_019348265.1 Gemmatimonadota bacterium | reverse complement strand
GCTCTACGGCCCGGTCGCCTCCGAGCAGCAGGCCGTGCTCGGCCGCGTGCAGCGCGCCCAGCGGCACCTGCTCGGCCTCATCAACGACGTCCTGAACTACGCGAAGCTCGAGAGCGGCAGGGTCGAATACGACGTGCAGGCGGTGCCGCTCGCCGACATCGTGGCCGACGTGGGATCGATGATCGAGCCGCAGCTCGCGATGAAGCGCATCAGCTACGAGGTCCAGGTCCCACCCGATCTCCTCGTTCGCGGAGATCCCGAGAAGATCGAGCAGATCCTGCTCAACCTCCTCGGAAACGCGGCGAAGTTCACCGAGCCAGGCGGGCGCATCCGGGTGGATGCGGTAGCTTCGCCGCACGCCCCGGGGAAGCTGCTCGTCCGCGTCCAGGACACCGGCATCGGCATCCCCACCGCAAAGGTCGGCGCGATCTTCGATCCGTTCGTTCAGGTCGACGCCAGCGCGACGCGGAGCTCCGAAGGGTCCGGGCTCGGCCTCGCCATCAGCCGGGACCTCGCTCGTGGGATGGGAGGAGACATCACCGCCACGAGCACTCTCGCAAAGGGAAGTACGTTCACCCTCACTCTCCCTGTCAGACAGCAGCGCACTTCCGGCGTACCCGATCCGAGTTTATCGGGCGGGAGTGCTCCACGCCTTTGATGGTTCCGGCGAGCCGCTCGCCTAGACCTGACCCCGCCGTAGCCCGCCGGACTTCCTCGCGAGTTTGGCGCTCGCGGCCAACGAGGTCGCAAGCCGAGACGGCCCAGCACCTTGCCGACATCGAGGTAGTGGACGACATTTCGGGAACTCCGCCCATCATTTCCAGACGTTTCTTGGATGATTGATTCTTCCTCCGTCGCTGCGACCGGTGGCGAACGGCTGGCCTTACTCCGCGGGCTGGGGCTCATCGGTCAACTCAGCGAGCCTCTCTTCGACCATCTCAGCGCGGCGGCCGCGGCTGCGATCGGTGCGACGGGGGCCCGGATCGGGCTGCTGGATGGAGAAGGGGATGTCATCCTTGGCACCGCGGGGCCAGAGGCGCCGGGGGGGCTGGCGGCGTTCGGGCGCGCCGTCGCCGAATCCGGAGAGGCTCTGGTCGGCGGTACGTCGGAGCCGTCATCGCGCGCTGGGGTGCCACTCCTCTCCGCGGAAGAAGAAGCGCTCGGCTTCCTCTGCGTGTTCGCTGACCGGGCGCGCGAGTGGGCTCCGGGAGACCTGACGACCTTGCGGGAGCTTGCGCGGGTCGCGGTGGGGGCGCTGGAGCTCTCCCTCGAGAAGCTACTGCTCAACTCGCTGAAGGAATCTTCCGTCGATGGCGTTCTGGTGGTGACGCTCGAGCGGAGGGTGGTTACTTACAACCGCCGATTCGTCGAGATCTGGCGGATCTCCGACAAGGTGCTGACCAGCGGCTCCGACGAAGCCCTGCTGGATTCGGTGCTCTCGCTGGTGTCGCGACCGGACGAGTTCCGACGCAGGCTCGAGGAGCTTCACGTCCGCCCGGAGGAGGAGGTCTGCGACGAGATCACCCTGCGGGACGGCCGGGTTTTCTCGCGATACGGCGCCCCGATCCTGGCAGGGAACGGGCTGCCTCGCGGCCGCATGTGGCTCTTTCGCGACATCACCACGGCCGGGAGGCGCTACCGCGCGGCGCGGGAGACGGAGGAGCGGCTGCGCGCGTTCATCGAGAGCGCGTCGGACGCGGCGTTCACGGTGAACGAAGCGAGCGTGATCACGTACGCGAACGCGGCGGTGGAGCGGATCTTCGGGTATGCACCGGCCGAGCTGGTCGGGCGCCCGCTCACGACGCTGGTTCCCGAGCGGCTGCGCGCCTCGCGCCCGAACGGACCGGAGCGGCAGAGCGGCGGCGTGCGCCGTATTCCCTGGGGCGCGATGGAGCTGACCGGGCTGCACCGCGACGGTCGGGAGATCCCGGTGGAGATCTCCTTCGGAAAGTTCGCGAGCGGCGGCCGGACCTTCTATACGGGCATCGTCCGGGACATCTCCGAGCGGAAGCAGGTAGAGCGCGTGATGCACGACGCGGCGGTGAGCTACCGCAGCCTGTTCGACAGCCTGGACGAGCTCGTCTGCATCACCGACCTGGACCGCACCATCCTCAGCGTCAACGAAGCCGTCATACAGCGCCACGGCTTTTCCCGCGAGGAGATTCTCGGCGCGACGCCGGAGCTGCTGACCGCGCACGGCTGGACGGATGCGACCGGGGGGCTGGAGCGCGTGTACTCGGAACCAGGCGCCGAGCCGGTCCGGCTGGAGTGGTGGGGCCGCACCAAGGACGGCGGCCTCTTTCCCATGGAGGTTGTCCTCACGAGGGGCGAGTACTTCGGCGCGCCGGTCGTGATCGGAGTTGGTCGTGACATCAGCCAGAGGCTGGAATCCGAGCAGGCGCTGCGGAGGCTCGGGACCATCGTCGAATCTTCCGCGGACGCGATCGTGAGCTCATCGGTGGATGGGCTCGTCACCAGCTGGAATGCTGCGGCGGATCGAATCTTCGGCTACACGAGCGAGGAGA
>JAHWJV010000053.1 GCA_019348265.1 Gemmatimonadota bacterium | reverse complement strand
CATCCACCGTTTCCTCCGCGCCGCCCACGGCGACATCGGCCAGCCAGCTCATCTCGACGCAAGCGACCGGTCGTTGAGCGCCTGCACGTGAAGCCCGCGGGGACGCACGGACCGGGCTTTCGAACAGGAGAAGAGTTCCCGCCACAAGTCGTGGAAGCGCACCGGGATATGGCCTGCCACTGGCTCGGCTTGTGCTAGGTCGCAGGGAAACATCCGCCGTTCGGCGTGTGGCATCCCGCCCGGCTCCGTCTCCAAGAATACCATCATGCAAGGTTTCACAGCGGCCCCACATCACGATGTGCTGGCCCTCGTCATACAGATCGCCCTGCTGCTCTTCGTCGCCCGTGCTCTGGGCGAGATAGCGCAGCGGTTCCGGCAGCCGGCAGTCGTCGGTGAGATCCTCGCGGGCATCCTCCTCGGGCCATCACTGCTCAGCGGGTTCTTTCCCGAGATCGCGCACTGGGTCGTTCCGCAGAGCGAGGTGCAGGGCTACCTGCTGGAGGTGGTGAGCCTGTTCGGCGCCATGTTCCTCCTGCTGATCACCGGCCTCGAGACGGACCTGCAGCTGATCCGCCGCCAGGCCCGGACCGCGATGGGAGCGTCGCTGGGCGGGATCGTGGTACCGTTCGCCACCGGCTATCTCCTGGGGCTGTACATCCCGGACGACCTGCTGGCGAACCCGGAGCGCCCCATCGTCTTCGCGCTGTTCCTGGCGACGGCGATGTCGATCTCCGCGATCCCGGTGATCGCGAAGGTGCTGATGGATCTGAATCTCATGCGGCGCGACGTCGGGCAGGCGATCATCGCGGCGGGTATGACCGACGACGCGATCGGCTGGATGCTGCTGTCGGTGGTGCTCGGCCTCGCCAGTGGCACAGGTGGCGACGTCATGAGCGTCATCCTGGCGGTGGGGAAGGTGCTCGGGTTCGTGGCGATCAGCCTCACCCTCGGGCGCTGGCTGGTGCGCCATGCGCTGAGCTACGTGCAGGACCGGGCGGTGAGCAACCACCGGATCCTGTCGCTGGTGATCATCATGACGTTCGCCTGGGGCGCGCTCTCGCTCGGCCTCGGGCTGGAGGCCATGCTCGGCGCCTTCGTGATGGGCATACTCTTCGGGCAGATGCCGCGTCTCCCGAGCCAGGTGTTCCACGGGGTGGAACAGATGGCCATGGCCATCTTCGCTCCGATCTTCTTCGCGGTGGCGGGGCTGAAAGTGAACATCCGCACGCTCGCCGAGCCCCGGCTGATCGTGATCGCCCTGATTGTGATCGCGGTGGCGAGCTTCGGAAAGGTGGTCGGCGGGTACGCCGGTGCGCGGTTCCTGGGGCGGCGCGACCACTGGACCGCGCTCAGCTTCGGCGTGGGAATGAACGCCCGCGGGGCCATGGAGATCATCATCGCGACGATCGGCCTCTCGATGGGGCTGCTGACCCAGGAGATGTTCTCGATCATCGTGGTGATGGCGATCACCACCTCGGTGCTGGCGCCGCCGGCCCTGCGCTGGACGCTGAGCCACGTAACGCCGGGCAAGCAGGAGCTGGAGCGGCTGCGGCGCGAGGAGCTCGCGGAGACCAGCCTGATCGCGGGGGTGCGGCGGGCGCTGGTCCCCGTCCGGTGCCGCGAAGGCGAGCGGCGCGCTCTCTTCCGCCTCGAGCGGGAGCTGATCGAGCAGATGCGGGCACGGAATGCCGTCGCGGTCACGCTGTTCGCGGTGATCGAGGAGTGCGACCGGGAGATGAGCGAGCGCTTCCTGGAGCGCGTAGCGGAAGGGTTCCCCGGCGTGGAGCTCACCCGCAAGATCGTGACGGGTGGCGACATCGCCAAGCTGATCCTGCAGGAGGCTGAGAAGGACTACGACCTGCTGATCCTCGGGGCGCCGGCGGCCGATGCGAAGCGCGAGCTGTTCGATCCGATGGTCGACTACCTGATGCGCATGTCCCCCTGCCCCACCATGGTCGTGAAAGGGCGGCTCAGCGAGCGGAACTGGCCTCCCGAGAAGATCCTTCTCCCGACGAACGGCTCCACGGCAGCCCGCGCGGCGGCCGACGTAGCCTTCGCGCTCGGCCTCGCCGAGGACCGCGAGGTGCTCATCCTGAACGTGGTGGAGGGCCGGGAGGGTGGGCGGCGATTCGATCTCGTCGGCCACGAGCTGCGCTCGCAGATGGACTCCGCCCGCGCGATCGTCGACCAGCTTTGCGAGATGGGCGAGGCGCTCGGCGTCCGCACCTCGACCGAGGTCCGGGTGGGGCCGAGCCCCGAATCCGTGGTCCTGGAGCTGTCCCAGGACGGCATCGACCTCATCGTTCTGGGTACCGACCTCCGCCCCGCGTCGGATCGCCTGTTCCTGGGGCCCAAGGTCGAGCGTGTTCTGAACGGCGCCGCGTGCCCCGTGGTAGTAATGAACGCCTCCTGACGAACCGGAACGTTCCCGTCCGCGGGAGGCGGACGGCGGCTGTGCGGATTCAAACGTCAGCAACGAAGCCCCCGGGCGGTCGCGTCCTCGACACGGACCTTCATGCGACTGCGGGGTATTGCACGGAGCCGCCCCCGCGAGCAGCCTCGGTCCTCACCGCATCACCTGACGTACATGGCGAGATCCAAGGAATGGCGCCTGCGCCTGGGCCCGCTGAACTTCGGCTTCCGGATGCGAACCCTGGGGCTCGATGACGCTTCCCCCGACGCCAGCGGAAGCACGGGTGAGCTGCCGTCACGCCAGACGAAGGACTCACGCGAGGTCGGCCAGATCCGAGTGCTCGAGGCGGACGCGCCGAGTCCGAAGCCGGTGAATGACGGAGAGGGCGGGTGATCGAGCTCCGGCGCCGCCCGACGGGGCCGAAGAGCTAGACCCGCACCGCCCGCACGCTCCAGGTGACGGGCGCCGAGCCGCGGTGCCCGAGCTTTTTGGTCGTCGGCGTCATCTCATACCGGCGGATATCGGGGTCGAAGCCCAGCCGCTCGATGCACCGCATGATCGTCGAAGTCTCCATGTCGCAGCCCGTGTGCGAGCGGATCTCCTCATGGAGAGCGGCTTCGGGATCCGCGGCGTATCTTGATGGAGCGATCGAGAACGAGCTTGCCATGACGTTTCCGGCCGGAGGAGCGTAGCTGACGCCGTAGTGGCGTACTCGTAAGCTAACCTGTTCCTGGCGAAGTAGCTATCGAACGCAGCCGCCAGCGGCGCGAGCACGTCGTGGAAATGGCCTGCGGTCAGGCCACGAGCGAGCTCCACTGTCATCGATCATCTGCGAGATAAACACCACGTGATGGACTCAAGCGCTTTCTCTGAAGCCATCCGAGAGATCTCCCGGGAGCTCGCTTCCGGATCTCTCTCCCGCTCGCGGGTTAACCGAGGCGCCATCGGCGTCGATCAGCTCGGCCGGCGGCTGCATGGCGTCGGCATGCTGCGCGACCGCGAGATCGCGGACTGTCTGAGCGCCGCGGTCACCGCGCTCGGTGAGGCGCACCTGCTCCCTGAGGAGGAGCGCACGTCCTCCGTCCGCCGGGCGATCTCGGAGCTGAATGCCGCCGCGGCCTACGCGGACCAGGGCGCTCGACCGGCCTGACGCCGCGGGTGCCCCAGAGTACGCATGAAGCTCGAAGCCCCGACACCAGCGCACAGGTGACGGGGCTTCGCTTTGATCAGGCCGCGCAAGTTACGACGGCTATCTGAACGCGGGTCACCGCGCTCCGCCACGGGTGACTCGCCAGATCACCCTACCCCGCAGCGGATCGTTCCGCAGCGCCATCCCCTGCCCCGCGGCCTCCAGCCGCAGCGTCTGCAGCTCGCCGTCCGGCACCGAGAAGAGGCCGGTGGCCGGCGCGTCGTCGCTGCTGAAGACGCGCAGCTCTATTCGGCTCCAGTCCATCGCGGCCGTGCTCTGGGCGATGGCGGCGTGCGGGATGACGGCGTGGTCGCGCACCATCAGGACGATGGGGATCGGCCCGGCAGCGATCTCGTGCCAGCGAGCGCCGGCATAGCGCTGCCCCGTCTGATAGTCGACCCAGCTCCCGGGCGGGAGATAAACGTCGCGGCGGTCGGTGGAGTCGAACAGCGGCGCGACGAGAAGGTCCGATCCCAGGAAGTACTCGTCCTCGATCTGCCAGGAGGTCGGGTCGTCGGGGAACTCGAAGAAGAGCGTGCGCAGCATTGGCCAGCCATGCACGGAGGAGCTCTTCGCCTGCGCGTATACGTACGGCATCAGCGCGTACTTCAGCTCCACCGCGCGCCGGTACTCGTCCACGAACGCGGGATCGTACTCCCAGGGCTCCTTGGGTGGGGCACCGTGGGCGCGGGAGTGGGAGGTGAGCATCCCGAACGGGAGCCAGCGGCGATAGAGATCCCGTGGCGTCGGGGCGACGAATCCACCGATGTCATGGCTCCAGTAGGTGAAGCCGGACAGCCCGAAAGAGAGACCTGATCGCAGCTGCGCCGCCATCGCAGCGTCGGTGTTCTCCGCGTCTCCCCCCCAGTGCAGGGGGTATCGCTGGCTGCCTGCCCACGCCGATCGTGCCCAGATGATCCCCTGATCCTGCCCCTTCACCCGCCGTGTCAGGTCGAAGACGACCTGGTTGTAGCGAAGCGGATAGAGATTGTGCTCGTACCAGCCGGACCGGCCGGACGCGTAGAGCCCGGTGAGCGGCGCGCCCTCGCCGAAGTCGACCTTGATCGCCGCCGCACCGAGTCCGAGCAGCGCGCCGAGCTTCCCCTGGTACCACCGCACCACCTCGGGATTGCTCATGTCGAGCACCGCGTCCTCCGCTGCGGCCACGCCAGCCTGGTTCCGCACCGCGAGCCCCTTCTCCACGATCTCGGGATACAGGTTGTTGCGCGGGGTGAAGTACGGCAGCTGCCAGAGGCTGATGTTGAATCCCTGCCTCTTCAGGTCCGCGAACATCTGCCTCGGGTTGGTGAATCGCGAGGTAGAGAACTCGAAGTTGCTCTGCCAATCCGTCTCGAACCAGCCGGTGTCCAGGTGCAGCACGTCTGTCGGTATCCGATGGTCGCGCAGCTTCTGCGCGACTTCGCGCACCTCCGCTTCCGCCTTGTAGGTGATCCGGCTCATCCAGAGGCCGAAGGACCAGAGTGGAGGCACCGGGCTGCGGCCCGTGAGGGCCGTGTACTCCTCCAGCACCTGCTTCGGACCGCCCAGGAAGAGGAAGATGTCGAGCACCTCGTCGCCGGTGTAGAGCACGGCCGATTCGTCGAAATCATGCCCGAAGTCGAAGGTCACCGGCGCGCTGGTGTGGACGAAGGCCCCGTAGCCTCGGCTGCTCAGGTAAAACGGAATGGGCTTGTAGAAGCGCGGTGTCTCCGAACCCATCGCGTCGCGGGTGAACAGGACGAGCTTCTGCCCCCGCTTGTTGAGCCGCGTGAAGCTCTCCCCCGTCCCGAAGATCTTCTCGTCATGCGCCAGGTGGAACGCCGCGGCGGTGCTGCGCCCGAGGTCGCTCGCCCGGCGGATGAACGAGAAGGGAGTGGGGGACGAGTAGGTCTTCGGCTCTCCGACGTTCATCGTCCGGGTGAGAAGCTTGCCGGACGCATCGTAGAGCTCGATGTGCCACGGCCGCGTGATCAGGCGCACCCTCCCGGCGGCGCTGGTCCAGGTGATGATGCTGTCGGTGCGCTCCACCCTCCAGGAGCGGTCCACGGCGGGCGGGCCCGCCAGCATCAACGAGGTGGTATCGCGTAGCGGGCCGGGGCGCGTCGAGAAGCGTAGCCGCACCGTGCGCGGCGTGACGAAGGAGATCGAGAACGGAAGCGCGGGGTCGGTCGCGTACTCAGTCCCCGGGAATTCGTTGGCCCTCCCGCGGGCCAGGTCGAGATCGACCTTGGCGAAGGAGTATCCCGTCTGCCGCTGGTACCGGTCCCAGCGGAGCGTGCCGGTGCCGGTGGCGGGGTCGAAGCTGGTCGCCTGGCTGGCGACGAAGTAGGTCGGATCCAGCCGGCGGAACTCCTGGCTGACGTCCACCGGATCTCCGAACACCGGGTCGGCGGGTGTCTGATACTGCGCCGTCGCAATGGTCGGAGCGAGAACCAGCGCGGCGGAAAGCGCGGCAAACCCGCGGCGGAGCGAGCCTGCTAAATGGTCGGTCGACACGGGCACGAGAATGCTGGGTTCGAGGTACGTCACCGCCGGCGCGAGGCCCTGCGAGCTCTCAGAGTGCGGGTTCGCCGTCACCGCGCCGCTCCGTCGTGGCCGATCTCGTACTGGAGCGCCTCGAGCGCCACAGCCAGATAGACCAGCGGAGCGTTCCAGTTGATGGCGATCTCGTTGGCGGCGTACGAGCACACGTCGTCCGTGTACGCCTTGTCGGGCAGCGTGGACGGGTACGTGGTGCACTGATCCTGCCGCCCCGGATTAGGTCCGCCTACGACGAAGCCGGGCACCGGGGCGCGGATGCCGTCCGCCTCGGAGAGCCGGTCGTGGGGATGCAGCGGCGTCAGGTCCCCGTAGCCGGTCACGAAGGAGTAGCCGGTCGCGTTGCGCCCGAGGATGTAATCGAGATTTCCCAGCGCCTCTCGCAGGTAGCGAGGATCGCCGGTCAATCTGAAGGCCTGGATGAGGGCGATCCCCTGGTTCCCGGCCACGGCGTTGCTCCCCCAGATGAAATCGCGTCGGGTATTCCCCATCGCGGTGCGGTATGCGTTTCCACGCGCGGCGGCCACCAGCGTGTCTGCCTGGTCTACGATGAGCCGCTCGAGTCGCGCGCGGTCGGCGGCGGCTCGCGGCAACGTCTCGCCCGGGAAGCGCACGAGACTATAGTAGCCCAGCGTGCGAACGGAGCTCCAGCTGGGCAGCGCCGCGGCCGTGTCGGCGAGGATCCGGACGGCGGCGTAGAAGCTGTCCGCTCGCGTCGTGAGGTAGAGCTCGGCCGCGGCCCAGGCGAACTCGTCCTGCACGTTGCGGTCGCCGTACGTCCCCGTGGAGATGTCGGGGTCGAACTGCTGGTTCAGCTGGTTCTGATCGTACAGCACGTCCGGGTTCCGGCGCGCCCATTCCCACGCGCGGGTGGAGGCGGAGAGCAGTGTGTCCGCCATCCCCGGGAGCGCGTGCTCGTACCTCCTCAGAATGCGGCTGGCCTGCGCGGTCACCGCCGCGAAGTCGAGCGCCGCCGCGGTGCTCTTCTGCACCACGTAGCGCGGGAACTTCGCCTCGGCCGGCATCACGAAGCCCTCGAAATTCGGCTCGGTCAGCTTGTGGTACACCCCCCCGTCGGCCGGGTCCTGCATGGTGAGCATCCAGCGGATGTTGACCAGCGCCTCGTCCAGAATGTCCGGCAGCGCGTTGCCCGACTCCGGGATGCGCGTGTCGAGCGACGCGGCGAAAGCAGGGAACTCCTCGTAGAGCGACAGCAGCGTAGCCACCGTGATACCGGAGTTCACGATGTACTTGTTGTAGTCACCCGCGTCATACCAGCCGCCGGGGACGGAAACCGTCGAGCCGGACGGGCGCGCGGCGGTGGCCGCGGACGGGTGCACCAGCGCGGCGTCGTCCGGGTGTCCCGCGGGGCGGCTCCACTCGCCCGCGAACTCCGGCGAGGTGGAGACCGAAGCGCGGTGATGGTAGAAGCTCTTCAGCGATGCGCGCGCGACGTCCTCGTGCACTCGAGTCCGCACGTCGAACGGAAAGGAGTAGCCAATCCCGGGCACCATCACCACGTAGGTGCCGGGCCGCGACACGGAGGAGAAGTCCGCCAGGCGGGTGGTGTCGGAGGAGAGCGCCGAGGTGCAGCGCTCGCTGAGCTGACCCGTGTAGACCGTATCCCGGAGATCGGGCGTGGTGACGTGGAACGGTCCACCTCCCGGCGCCGTGATCACGGCCATCTTCGGCCCTCCGGGGTAGAACCCCAGCTGGTTCAGGCGAATGGCGGTGGAGAGCTTCTGCCCCTCTGCGGGTACGGCCGTCGCCGCTACGACCCAGATCAGCGCTAAGGCAGCGGGTAGGGCGTACCGGCGGCGTGGAGGCGTACCGAAGATCATCGGCTTCCAATCTGAACTTGATTGATGAACGCCCCCCGGGTGGGGGAGGCCGGAGATCGAGTCGTCCGGGCTGGAAGTAGGCCACTCTCGGCCGCGATCGTCAAGTCCGCGCCAGCCCCGGTGGCGAACCGCTTGTAGACGGAGGGGGAGCCGATGCATCTTGGGTGGCGGACCCGTGCCGCGCTCCGTCTCCCAAGCCTCTGGAGGTCACCGTGCCAGACCGCCTCGTCCCCCCCATCTCCAGGCGCGCCTTTCTCGCGGGCAGCGCTGCCGCAGCGGCCGCCGCACTCCCTCTCCGCCCCGCCTCGCTCTGGGCGCGGGTGCTGGGCGCCAACGAGCGCGTGCGCATCGGGGTGCTCGGCCCCGGCGGCCGCGGGCGCTACGTGATGGGGCTGCTGCAGCGCGAGCCCAACGTGCAGATCGTCGCGCTGGCGGACGTATTCGAGAATTCGCTGCGCGAAGCCCGGAAGCTGGTGACGGCGGGGGAGCCGGCGATGCTGGGGGACTACCGGAGGGTGCTCGACGACCGGAACGTGGACGCGGTGCTGATCGCGACGCCCGACCACTGGCACGCGCCGATGGCCGTCGCCGCGATCCAGGCGGGGAAGGACGTGTACCTGGAGAAGCCGCTCGCGCATACCATCGAGGAAGGGCGCGCGATCGTGCGCGCCGCGAACGCGTCGAATCGCGTGGTGCAGGTAGGTCTGCAGCAGCGGAGCGGGCCGCATTACATCGAGGCGAAGCGGAAGTACTTCGACAGCGGCCGGATCGGGAAGGTCGGGCACGTGCGCACCTGGTGGCACGGCCAGAACCCGCGGGCGCTGAACCCGGCGCTGGAGCGTCGGCCCGAGGGGCTGAACTGGGAGGGATTCGTCGGACCGGCGCCGACACGGCCGTTCAATCCGCGCCAGTTCTACCAGTGGCGCAACTACGCCGATTTCGGCGAGGGACAGGTGGGCGACCTGTTCACCCACTGGGTCGACGTGGTGCACTGGTTCGTGGGGGAAGACCTGCCCAACGCGGCGAGCACCATCGGCGGGACCTTCCACTTCCGGGACGGGCGTGATTGGCCGGACACGGTGAGCCTGCTCCTGGAGTACCCGGGCGGCTGGACCTGCTCCTTCGACGCGTCGCTCGCGCCCGGCGCCAGCGGATTCGGCGTCGAGTTCTTCGGCACCAACGGCCGGCTCTTCATCGACCGGAACCGCTACACCTTCACGCCGAGCGGCTCCGGCGCCGCGCCGGAGACGAGCCAGATCGAGCGAGACATCACCATCGACCACGCGCGCAACTTCATCGAGGCCGTGCGGAGCCGGGGAAAGGCGAATTCCGAGGTGACGACCGCCCATCACTCCACGCTCGCCGCGCACCTCGCCAACCTGGCGTACCTCCGCAAGCAGCGCGTCGCGTTCGACCCCGCGGCCGAGCGCGCGGCTACGGCGCGCTGACGCCAGGCGCGCGTCTTCAGGTCACCAGGCCGCGAGCGGCGTCACCGGCAGCTCGCGAGCTCCGGTGGCGGCCGCGCTCCCCGGTGTGAGGCGGACCACCAGCTCCACCGGCGCGCCGGCGGCGTCCACCGTGAAGCCGATCATGCGGGTGCCGGGGTTCGGCGAGTCGTGCTCGGCCGGCGGCCGCTCGGAGTCGAAGAGCTGAAGCCGAGCCGACGCGGGCGCCAGTACCCGCAGCGTCAGCAGCTTCCCGCCCTGGCGAAGCACCGCCTCGCGCGGACCGCGAATCTCCACCATCGCGCGCGTCACCATACCCCACCGCACCGGCCCCCCCGTCACGCCCTCCAAGCGGTCCTGCACCAGCACCTCGCCGCCGTTCACGATACCGACGCCACGTAGGACGCGCGCCGCCTGCCCCGTGTAGGCCGGTGTGAGGTCGACGACGGAGCGCGGAAACACGGGCGATGTCACGTGTTTGATCACCGTCGCCTTCCCCTGCACGTCCTGGTGCTTCCCCCCGATCACCAGCGTGCTGTGCGACAGGTTGTTGTTCCGGAACACCCGCCAGCGGTCGCTCCCCTGGGTCCGGTTCCAGAGATTCATCCCCCGCTCCTCGATCCGGTTGTAGCTCTCGGCGCCGAGGTCGTGCGCCCAGCGCTCACCGTCGGCGTCGAGCACGAAGGACCCCGCATCCATCTGCCCGTGCGGACCAGCGGCGAAGCCGGCCTTGATGCCGACGAACAGCGCGTCGGGCTCCCAGGAGGTGCGGTGCATCGCCACCGCAATCTCGCCCCTGCCCAGCCAGTGGAGGCCCAGCCCCGGCCCGCCGGCCGGCAGCTCAGCCGGCATCCACAGGAGCGCGAGCGGGAGGAGCCGCTCGGAGCTGCCGCCGACCTCGGCCGCTTCCGGCGAGCGGAGCCACTCGCTCATCATCCGGTTCTCGAAGAGTAGCCAGTCACCGCGCTGGTATCGGCCAGCGAACCACTGCAGCACCGGAAGCGGGCCGCGGCTCGAGCTGCCGTCGGCGTAGTTGAAGAAAAGCCCCGTCGGACCCGTCGCGTGGTTGATGAACGCGGCGGTGCGGTCGAACCCTTCCGCCCCCGACAGGCCGAAATCCGTCCCGAGCACCGACTCCAGCTCGGCGATCAGGATCGCGTTGAAGGAGGTCCCGTAGTCCCAGTAGGCGGGGCCCTCAGGATAGGTCCCGTCCGGGGCGAAGGAGGCCTTCATCGAGTTCGGCACGCCGTTGACCGCCCGGTGCACCACGCGCGTAGCAAGCTCGCGGTCGTCCTCCAACACGGCGAGCGCAGCGGCGCTGATCCCGGCGGTGCAGACCTGCCCCCAGTTGTTGGTGTGGACGAAGCACTGCCCGTGCTCGAACGACGCCCTGATCCCCTTGTCCAGCAGCGCCTGGCGGATCAACGTCCGGTCGGCCGGGCTCAGGGCGTCGAACAACCAGTCGTAGCCGATCGCCACCGCGAGCGACATCTCCGCCGTGTCCAGGAAGTGGCTCGGGTTCCAGTTCGGGAAGCTCGCCGCGGCCAGCATCTCGCGTCGTGCGCCCTGAAGAAAGCGCTCTTCCCCGCTCAGCCGGTAGACCATCGCGAGCGTCATCACCCGACGAACCGCCTTCCTGGACTCGTTCAGTAGCCGACGGCCTACCACGACGTGCTGGACCGGCGGGAGCGCGAGCATCCCCACCGCCTGTGTGTGCAGGACGCGATACAGCTCACCCGCCCTGGCATCGTGCCGCACACGCTCCCGCAGCGTGGCGAAGGTGCCGGCGTCGACCAGGAGCCTCGGGTGTCCAGCGCGTACGTCCTGGATCTCCTGACGCACCCGCTCGATCGGCACCTCCCGCGGCGCGTGCGCGTGCAGCGGCGCCGCCGTGACGAGCGCGATGACCGACGTCAGGGTGAGGCGGGTGAAGGCTTGTCGGCGACCGGGCATCGGGATCTCCGCGGACGGGTGGAAGGTCTGCTCGGCAGAGCGGTGCGGCGTGCGTGAACCCGGCGCGCGGGCCAGGGATCGGTCCGGCAAATTAGCCGCTCAGCGCGGCGCGCGCATCTTCAGCCTGAATCTTGCACGACTCCAGTCCCAGTGCCGGTCACCCGCGCGAACCGGCAGTCACCAGAAACCGGAGGGACCGATGCAGCATCTCGAGGAGGGGCAGTGCGGACTCTGTCTACATTTCGGGGAAGACCACGCGGGGGAGCACCAGCTCGTTCAGATTCGCCAGGCGCACGAGGCTCCGGAGGACCTGATCGATGATTGCGGTCACCCGCGTCACGCCTCGCTGAACCTGAAGGTCACTCCGATCAGCGGGTGCGACGGCTTCGAGTCGGCGGCGGAGGCGCAGGCCTGAGCCCACGCCGGGTAAAGCCCACTGGAAACGATCGAGGCCGCACCGATGATCCGGTGCGGCTTCGACGTTGAATGAGGTGGAGCGCTCAGCGCGCCGCCGCCGCGGCGGCCAGGCGCGTCGCCCCGTAGGGTGCGCGCTCTGGGCGCGCGAGCATCGCGCTGGCCTCCGGGTCGCTCACGAAGCGCTCGGCGACCGGATCCCAGGTCAGTGGGCGCTCCAGCTTCATGGCTATCCAGCTGAGAATGCAGGCCGTGTTGCTGCGATGCGCCACCGGCGCCGGCGCGAGTGGCGCCTTCCGCGACTTCACGCTCTCGAGCCAGTTACGGTGGTGCGACAGGCTGTGGGGGAGCTCCACCGTCAGCCCCTTAGGATCGAGGAGCCGCGAATCGCTCGCATCGAGCGGCTTCAGGCCGGTCGCGGCGGACGTCGGGTCGCTCGCCGTGGCCGCCTGCGCGTCTCGGGAGACGAAGATCCAGCCATCGTCGCCAATGAACTTGATCCCGTTCGGGAGCTTGTCGGAAACGCGCATGCGGATGTCCCCGGGGTAGGTCAGCTCCACCTCGTAGGCGCCATGGACGTTCCAGATCCGGTTGGTCGGGAACTCACCCCGGCCCTCGATCCGCGTCGGACCGGTATGCTCCAGGTCCATCCCCCAGTGCGCCGTATCGAAGTGATGCGCGCCCCACCCGGTAATCATGCCCAGGCAGTACGCCGCGTTGCGCAGCCACCCCGGACGGGACGTCACGTCCGGGAGGCCGTCCGGTCCGAGCCCCTGCGGATGGACCCGCTGCTCCGTGTAGTACTCGAGCGGCGTCGGGCCGAGCCAGCGCTCGTAGTCCAGCGTGGGCGGAACGGGTTGCGGCGGGTCGTCGGGCCTGGTCGGGTCGGTGGGCAGCCCGATCTCG
>JAHWJV010000539.1 GCA_019348265.1 Gemmatimonadota bacterium | reverse complement strand
CGGAACGGACGTCACCGGAGCCAACAATCTGGGCGCCGGGGCACTCTCCCTCGGTCAGGGGAGCGGCGTCAACGAGTGGACGCTGCTCTCCTACCTCGGCCGGGTCAACTATTCGATCTCCGATCGCTACCTTCTTACCGTCACGGGGCGGTATGACGGCTCCAGCCGCTTCGGGGCCAACGACAAGTGGGGCTTCTTCCCTTCGGCCGCGTTCGGGTGGCGCGTTTCCCAGGAGCCCTTCCTGCGGGAGGTGGGCTGGTTGAGCGACCTCAAGCTCCGGGTGAGCTACGGAGTCACGGGGAACCAGGAGATCGGCACCCTCGCATCGCTCGCGAAGCTGCGGGACTTCGATTACGTCTTCGGCACCACCCGGGTAATCGCCTACGCTCCCGCGGGTCAGGCTTCGAACCCGGATCTGAAGTGGGAGAGTACGCGGCAATTCAACGGGGGTGTCGACCTGGCCGTGCTGGACAGCCGTGTGACCCTGACCGCCGACGCGTACACCGGGACCACCAACGACCTGCTGCTCGAGGTCCCTCTTCCGCGGACAACCGGCTTCACCAGCCGGCTGCGGAATGTCGGCTCCATTCGCAACCGTGGGCTTGAGCTGGCCCTGACGACCGTGAACCTGGAGCGCGATGCGCTCACCTGGCGCACGAGCTTCAACGTCTCCATGAACCGCAACGAGGTCATCGCCCTGGCCGGCTCACAGCGGATATTCCCGGCCGGGGCACGCGGCGCCAGCAACATCGATGGCGGGGTCACGAACGTCGTCCAGATCGGCCATCCCGTCGGTGCGATCTTCGGATACAAGACGAACGGGATCTGGCAGACGGGGGAGGACTTCAAAGCCAGCGGCGACCCGAACGCCGCGCCGGGCGAGTGGAAGTACGTGGACGTCAATGGCGACGGCCGGATTACCGGCGACGACCGCACGATCCTCGGCACGGCGCAGCCGGACTTCTTCGGCGGCCTCAGCAACAACGTCGTGCTCGGCCCGCTGTCGCTCGACATCTTCTTCCAGGGCTCCTTCGGGAACGAGGTGGCGAACGCGAACGCCGTATTCCTGAAATCGGTTTCGACGTCCACGAACGAGTACGCCTCCTCCTTCGAGCGATGGACCGCGGCGAATCCTTCCAACACCGTTCCGCGCGCCAACCTGAACCGTCAGCGGCGGCTTCTCGACGTGTACGTGGAGGATGCCTCGTACATCCGTCTGCAGAATGCGACACTCGCGTACCAGGTCCCGGAAGGACTGATCCCCCGCGCCGACCAGGCGCGGGTATACGTCAGCGCCCAGAATCTCTGGACCTCCACGGACTATACGGGCTACGACCCGGAGGTTAGCAGCTACGGCGGAGACGCGTCGCTACGCGGAGTGGACTTCGGCCAGTATCCGCGGAGCCGCACCATCAACATCGGTGTCAACCTGACCTTCTGAGCGCGGCCGCGAGCCCGCTCTGTTCCCATAGTGAGTACGAGAGTGATGACAACCAAGCTGTGGCCCGTTCTCGTCGCGCTGGTGGCGGTGCAGGGGTGCGACGATCTGCTGACCGAGACGCCGAAGGATTTCCTTACGCCCGAGAACTTCTACCAGACTTCGGAGGACGCGACGTCGGCCGTGCTGAGCATCTACAAACCGTTGGTCCATAATTCCGCCTTTCAACACCGTATCTGGTCGATGACGGACGCGGCGTCCGACGTCGCCCAGATCGGGCCGCTCGAACCGACGGCCGACATCCGCTCGGGCGGGATCATGAACTACGACGCCGCGACGACGACGGTCACGGCGCCGTGGGGGCAGCTCTATCTGGCGGCCGGTCGGGCGAACCTGGCGATCGAGCGCATTCCCGGGATCAAGATGCCTGCAGCGGAGAACGCGGCGCTCGTCGGGGAGGCGAAGTTCCTTCGCGCGCTCATCTACTTCTATCTGGTGCGGCTCTACGGGGACGTGCCGCTGGTGCTGAGCACGACCGGCGACGAGGAGGTGGCTCGCACTCCGACGGAGGAAGTGTACCGGCAGATCGTGGCGGACGCCGGAGAGGCCGCCGGAGTCCTTCCCGCGAGCTGGAACGCAGCGCATGCGGGAAGGGCCACGCGCGGCGCCGCCCGCACTTTGCTTGCGGATGTTGCGCTGACCCGGCGCGATTGGCAGCGAGCGGCCGACCAGTCGAAGCAGGTGATCGACTCTCGCGTGTACAGCCTGGCGCCGGACTTCCTGCGTGCCTTCCTTCCGACATCGGAGAACGGCCCCGAGCACGTTTTCTCTCTGCAGGCGGAGGGACCCGCTCTTGCCACCACCTCCGCCTACGCGGCGATCTACTTTCCAAGGGAGGTGGGTAGAGGGCAGGGGGGCGGGAACGGGTCCGTACAACCGACGATGTGGCATTACAACAGCTATCTAGCCGGCGATTATCGCCGCGAGGTTGGATACTCGACCCGCTGGACCAACGTTGCCAACGGGCGCGTATTCAACGTCACCCCGCACGTGTTCAAGTTCCGGCCGAGTCAGGTCACGCAGATCGGCAGTGGC
>JAHWJV010000538.1 GCA_019348265.1 Gemmatimonadota bacterium | reverse complement strand
GCGCCTTCGCCGGTGATGAACGCGTCGAGCCCGAGAGCGCGGGCTGCTGAGACCTGGTCACCGGCGCCTCCGGTGACGATTCCCACCCGGCACACCCGCTCGGGCCCCCCGGCCACCAGCTTGATCCGGCACCCGAGGGTCTCGTCCAGTCGGGCCGCGAGAGCCTCGCGGCTCACGTCCAGCGTTCCCCAGATCCCGAGTGGCAGGCCCTTATACTCTCCGAGCGGGCCCGCTACCTCGATCCCGAGCTCCCGCGCCAGTACGGCATTGTTTCCGACCTCGGGATGGGCGTCCAGCGGCAGGTGCGAGCTGTAGAGCGCGAGGTCCGCGTCCAGCAACGCTCGAATCCGCCGGTACCGGCGTCCGGTCACCGGGATGTTGCCGTCCCAGAAGAGGCCGTGATGCACGATGAGCAGGTTGGCTCCGGCGGCCACCGCACCGTCGATGACCGCCTGCGCCGCGTCGACCGCGACCGCGACCCGCGTCACGTCACCCCGGCTCTCGACCTGCAAACCGTTCACGGCACCAGGGTAATCTGGTGAGCTCGGGACGTTCAGATACTCGTCCAGGTATGCGACTAGCTCTTCCAGGCGCATGCAGCCACGCTGGTTACGAGGACTCCACAATTGTGGGAAAGAACCGTGGAAAAGCCGTAGAGCGGACTGTGGAGAACTCCGAAACGGTTGCGCAGCTATCGTTTACGCCGCTGTGGACAACCGGATGTGGAAAAGCTCCCTCCGGCGGGCAGCTACTGCGCCTTGCCATCTTTGCCGTTCCCGGGCCCGGTCGCTCCACCGGTCTCCCGTCCATCGATCATCTCTATCTGCCCATTGAAGCGGGCCCCCTCTTCCAGCTGCAGGTGCTCCGCTCGGGCTCGCACGGAGCCTTCGACCACGCAGGTGCTCTGGAGCTCGAGACGGCTCTCGGCCACGACGGTTCCGGTCACCCTGCCGCCGATCACCGCGTCCTGGGTGAAAATGTCGCCCTCCTCCAGCCCCTCGCGCCCGACCACCACCGCCGTCGTGGCGCGGATCGTCCCGCGGATCTCGCCCTCGTTGCGCACCGTGCCGTCGGTGACAAGGTCGCCCACGATCCTCATCCCGGGCCCGATGATGGAGATCGCATTCTCCGCGTTCCCCATGCGGAGCGCCCCGGCTCCGCGGTCGCGTGCCGTCTTCTCGTCCGTCTTGCTGAACATCGCCATTGAGCTTCTCACTCTCTGCTGTGGGCCTCCCGCGCCGCCGCTCGCGGGCGGGGGCGAGGTCCGCGTGCCTTTAGTGGGCGGTACTGTCGGCCGGCGGGAGGGTGACGGCGTCTTTGGCGCCCACCTGGTCGGCACCGAGCATTCGGCGGACCTGCTCGTACTGTCCTTCAAGCCTGCGGAGAGCGTCGGCAAGCTGCACTACGCGTGCCTGCTCCTGCTCCAGCGTGCCGATCTCCCGCTGCAGGGCGGGGACCCGCGCCGCCTGAGACGCAACCCAGATCCAGGACAGCGCCATCCCCAACCACGCCACCAATCCGATGAGGAGCAGAACCCCGACGGTCCGCAGCCGGCGGTAGGAGATTTCGAACGACCGCGTGCTCAGGTCGCGGCCGCCGTGAGGCACCACGATGAAGGTCATCCGCCGCTCGTCTCGTGGCATATGCGCTCTACCTACTGACCCGCGCCAGAACGTCGGCTGGGCTGGCCCCGCCATCCGCATCACCGTCTGAATTCCGATCGCAACTGCGCTGACGTGATCCCTGATCGTCTCTGCCCATCCTCACCATCCCCGCTCCTTCCGGTCGAGCAAGAGCTCCAGCAGGCGCTCGAAGTCCTCGCCGCCATGGAAGGGGATGTCGATGCGCCCGGCGTTCCCGCGCGTGACGTGGATGCGCACCGCGGTACCGAGCCGCCGCTGCAGCTCGGTTTCGAGGTGCCGCACGTGGGCATCCGCCCGAGCGGCAGTCTTCGGGGTGCTCTTTGAAGTCTGGGGCTCCGCCGCTCGCTTTCGCCGCACCTCTTCTTCGACGGCACGCACGGACAGCCCTTCCTCCGCTGCGCGCCGGGCGAGATCCGCCATCCGCCGCTCGTCGCCGAGGCCGAGGATTGCCCGCGCATGCCCCATCGACAGCGACCCTGCCGAAACCAGCCGCTGGACGGACGCCGGAAGCTGCAGCAGGCGGAGAAGGTTCGCCACCGTCGAGCGCTCTCTCCCCACGCTGTCCGCAACGTCCTGCTGCGTATACCCGAACTCGTCGATCAGCCGGCGGTACCCCTCGGCCTCGTCCAGCGGCGATAGATCCGCGCGCTGGACGTTCTCCACGATCGCCAGCAGCAGCAGCGTGCGGTCGTCGGCGTCCTCGCCGCCGGGTGCGCAGGCCAGCAGCTGGTCGGCCAGCGACTCCAGGGCCCCGCGCCCGGCGTGGGAGGGCAGGGCGGCGAGCCGGCTCAACCCGACGTCGAGGGACGTCGTCCTGCTCTCCACGAGGCCGTCGGTGTAGAGCGCGAGGGTCGCACCGGGCGGCAGGCTCAGCGTCGTCCCGGCGTAGGTGGCCGTCTCGTGCA
>JAHWJV010000537.1 GCA_019348265.1 Gemmatimonadota bacterium | reverse complement strand
CTCGCGCGGGGCGTGCGGGGAAGCGCCCAGATGGCCGGGGTGGAGACGATCGCGGCGGTCGCCGAGCGGCTGGAGGACGCCGGCCGGTCCGTGCTCTCGAACACCATCATCTGGAGCGAGGACACGCGCCAGCTCGCCATCCATACGGTGCGCGATATGAAGGTGCTCGTGCGTGCACTGAACCGCTGGGGTCCGGCCGAGGAAGCCAGGGTCCGCGCCGCGATCCTGCGGTGGGAGGACCAGGACGGCGGGGAAGCGGAGGTGGTGCCGATCGAGTCCCTATTCTACCAAGGCGCGGGCCCGCACACCGTCGGCGGCCCCGTCGGCGCGGAGAGCGCCGAGGTAGTTCCCGTGGACATGCTCCTGCTGCGCGGGGAGAAGGCGCTCCGCGAGGCGATCCGCCTTCGGCCCGAGATCGAGCGGCTCATCCCGGCCGGCGTTCCGCTCGAGCTGCACCTGAAGCTCGCGGAGATGTTCGACCTGGTCGAGCTGGGGATCTCGACGGTCAGTCGACCGAAGGGATGAGGCGGCACTTCAAGACGATCGTCGGTGTCGCGCTCAGCCTTCTGCTGCTCGGTTGGGCGCTTCGAGACGTATCGCTCTCGGAGGTGGTCCGCGAGCTGCGCAATGCCGATCCCGTTCTGTTCACCCTCGGGATCTTCATCGCCATCGCCGGGTTCGCCATCCGCGCGCTTCGCTGGGGAATCCTGCTTCGCCCGCTCGGAGTGGCGGTCCCGTTCCGGCCGCGGTTCGCCGCGGTAGTTGTAGGTTTCGCCGCCAACAACGTCCTCCCCGCCCGCATCGGTGAGTTCGCCCGCGCTCTCACCCTCTCCCGCATCACCGCCGTCACCACCAGCTCCGCCTTCGCCACGCTGGTCGTCGAAAGGATCTTCGACGCTGTCGTGCTGCTCTCCATCCTCTTCATCACCATGGCCGGCGCGGACTTCCCAGTCGCCGGTGAGATCGGGGGGATCGACGTACGTGCCGCGGCGCGCGTGATCGCGGTCGCGATGACGCTCGTGGGGCTCGTGCTCTTCATCATGGTGCTAGCCCCGCGCCCCTTCGTTCGTTTCGCGGAGGGGCTCCTGGGTCCGCTCCCGGAGAAGATCAGCCGGCCCATCCTCGCCGCCCTGCACTCGTTCCTCGCCGGGCTCGGGGTGCTGCGCAGCGTTCCGCTCTTCATCGGTTCGCTGGCGCTCGCGCTTCTCCAGTGGTGGTTCACCGCGTGGAGCTACCTGGTCACCTTGCGAGCGTTCGGAATCGAGGACGTCCCCTTCGCGGGTGCGCTCTTTCTGCAATCGCTGGTGAGCCTCGCGGTCGCCGCCCCGTCGTCGCCCGGGTTCTTCGGCCCCTTCGAGGCGTCGATCAAGATCGGCCTGGGCCTGTGGGGTGTCCCGGCCGAAAAAGCCGTCCCGTTCGCGGTCGGGCTGCATCTCGGCGGCTTTGTTCCGGTCACGCTGATGGGCGTCTACTACGTCGCGCGGCTGAACCTTAGCTGGCGCGAGGTCAAGCACAGCGACGAGGAGGTCGAGGAGCAGGTGGATGGTCCCGTCGGCGCCGCTCCGGGAGCTGTCTGAGGTGGCCGACATCGTCGAGATCCTCGCGCCGGCCAAGGTGAATCTTCGCCTGAAGGTGCTCGCGCAGCAGACCTCCGGTTTCCACTCGCTCGAGTCCATCTTTTGCGCGATCTCGCTCGCCGACCACCTGCGCGTGCGCCGTGGCGCAGGTGATGTCGAGCTGAGCGTCGAGGGTGGGATCGACCTCGGCCCGGCGGAGAAAAACCTGGTCGTACGGGCGGCACGCCGCTTCTTCCTTGAGCTCGGCGGCGTGGGCGACGGCGCACGCATCGCGCTGACGAAGCGGATCCCCTCCGCCGCGGGGCTCGGCGGCGGGAGCTCCGACGCCGCGGCGACGCTGCTGGCGCTGTTGACGCAAACGAAGCCGAAGTCTCTGCCCATCGCCGAGGCCGCGGCTCGTGGCTTCGAGGCGGCGGCCGATCTCTACGAGACGCGACGGCCGTCCTATCCCGACGAGGCCGTTGATTGGCTCGCCGCGGAGCTCGGAATCGGACCGTCCTCTCGGGTGCTCGACGTCGGGGCGGGGACAGGGAAGCTCACGCGCCAGCTCGTGGCGAGGACGCCAAGCGTGATCGGGCTGGAGCCGGTTCGAGCCATGTGCGGCCAGTTCCGCCAGGCTGTCGACGTTCCGGTCGCCCAGGCCGTCGCCGAGGCCCTCGAGGTCGCCGAACGTGCTGGCTTGGCCACCAGGCCCACCGCCGAGCTGGCCAACGAGCGGCGCAGCCTGCGTCACACCCTTGCCGCGGGCCCCCCGGCGGCGCACTACGACGAGGCCGCCGCCACGCTGGCGCGCGCCCGCCACGAGCTCGCCGTCGCAGAGGCCGAGCATGCCCAAAGCACCCAGCGCCTGGACGAGCTGAGGAAGGCCCGGCGCTGGCGACGCAACCTCCAGGGCATCGAGATGGCCCGTCAGTCGGTGCAGGTTGCCGACCGGCGTTGTGCTCGCGCCGGCCTTGAGCTTGACCGGGCCGAGGCACGGACCGCCGCCTTGC